>DATFMC010000097.1:0-15638 GCA_035267105.1 Geopsychrobacteraceae bacterium | reverse complement strand
TTCACACTTCCATTCTTACGAGTCGGATGCTTATAATATCGCACCCCTGGATGGTCAGCTTTTAACCACTTGGACATTTTCTCCCCACTTTCTCTCCCCACCCTCTCCCCATTTAATACGGGACTACGCGGGGAGAAGATGGAACCAAAGGGAACTACAGATGTCCAAGAATAGCCTATATCATTCGCTTTTTCAAGTAGTTAGTGTTGCTATGTGAAACAATGGGAAAACCGTGAAGCTTGAATGGCATTCAAGAGGTCCGCGGTTCGATCCCGCGTAGCTCCACCAGAGATATCAAAGGGTTAGCTGATTTTCAGCTAACCCTTTTTTGTTTCAACCTTACTAATTCTTACTATGTTTAATAACTGCTCGCTCGGTTTTGGACTATTTATTGTTTGATTTTGTACTCCCCCCTCATGCTGTTGCCTTTTCGGGGTTGGTACTCCGTCCGTTCAGGGGCCGTAGCCTCCAGCCAGTCGTTAGGTGATGATGTTCAGAAGTGGTAGAGGACAGCCAGCTCTAGTTCCGCCGCAAAGTCTTCGCGGGCAATGGGGCTATCTCGCACATCGCTGCTATAATACTCAAACTCCAGGCCGGAAACGATTTGAATATGCTCGCTGACAAAGCGTCGATCGACAACGCGCAGGCCGGAGGAGCGGTATCCGCTACCCAAGTCCGTCTCCGCAAGTCCGGATGTGGTAGCTTCTGATGGGCTAACTCCAAACTCTCTATTCAGGTTGTTACTGTCACCAAACTTGGCAAAGGCAATAGCTTCTGTTCCACCGCCATCCCGCCGGGAGCCGAACCGGTGCCCGGCCAAAAGGAATCCCAGTGTACCGAAATCGCTATCCCCCACAGAGATCCGAGTACCGACATAATTTCGCCATTCGCCATCAAAGGCATACCTGATCTCACCAGTGCCCGTAAACTCATCATCCCTCTCATCAAGGCCGTCCAGCCTGCCGTCATCAGAATCACCTTCTTCACGTTCACCATCAAAACCCAAGTCGACCTGGATGTACCATTGATCCTTCTGGCGAGTCGTCCATGACAGTTCCAGTCCTTCCCAAGAGAAAAGGTGGTTTCCCGTTCTCCATTGGATGGCCCCGGCCGGATCCAGTTCAAATTCATATTCGTCCGAACCAGCATAAGCTGTTTCGTATTCAACCCCCAACCCAAGAGCAATCCCCCAGCCAGAGCCTCGGGTGAAGTCCGGGGTAAATGGCAGGGGAAACAGGGGTGCCTTCTCCTCAGCGTGCGCCGCTGTGAGACCGATGGCGATCATTACTATTATGAAAGTAGAAACCAGTTTGCGATTCATCATTACTTTCTCCTTTTCAACACAGAAGAAACAGAATTATGCCAATTGGTATTATACCAAATTGGCATAATCGTAAATTCTGAAGCATCGCAAAAGTCGTGACATAAGAAGAAAGCCGTCGGGACAATTCCGGCGGCTTTCGTGTATGACTCTTTGTCTCTACTCCTGAACAGCCTTACCATTTAGCTTGATCAGTCCTTTCCCAATACAAAAACTTACTATTTTCTCCACCTCTCTGACCTCAAAAACCACTGTTTCCCTTCTGTCTATGACTTTTTGAGTATAGTCGTTTTGAGGTGTAGAGGGTGTTTTTCAGGTTATTATTCGATGTTAAGTATTTGATAATTCGTTAATATATCGACAAATCTAGATATCTTTGGATAAAGGAGGGTAAAGAAAAAGCCCCTGACGAATCAGGGGCCATTTCTCTTGTTGGTACCGAAGGCCGGAATCGAACCGGCACGCCCGAAAGCAACGGTGTTTGAGACCGTCGTGTCTACCAATTCCACCACTTCGGCATGAGCGGATTGATTATAATGAGGCGGGCATTTTTGTCAAGCATTGAACTTAGCAGAAACAGGCTGAATCGATTTTTATTCAGCTTGTCGACTCTGCCTGCTAATGCATGAAGATATCGACATTTTTGAAACTCGTTTTTACGCAAAAATTATATCTTTAATATCGGGGTGTTAAGTATGATCCGCTCCCGTGTTGTGATTTTATTAATTATTTCACACAAAAAGACTTGAATAGATTGTACAAACAATACAAAATGAAATGATTTTCCATTTCTGGAGTCGCTGAAAGGGTGAAGTGGGTGCTGTTTGGGCAGTCCTTTCGCGAATCTAAAGTCGGTGTTTGATAGCATGCCAAGTGAAATTCACATAGATTCTTCTGCTGATTCACGAGCGATCTCTGACGGGTTTGCCGAAATTTGTATCTCTCAATTGGGTGGGGTCGCTCAGGATCTGGAGGGCTTGGCTGGACGGGCAGAGAGACAGTTTCTGGCGATCGGAAGTCAACTTCAGGGAATGTATCAGCGTGCCAGCACGGTATCAAAACAGGCGGCCGAAGTCTTTGATATGATGCTCGGGGAGCAGGCAGAGGATATTCGCCTGAACCTTCAATCCCTGTTGGGGCGCCTGGGAGAACACCTGAAACATGTACTGCGGAAAGCGGATCAGGGGAACAGGACTCTGGGGGAGCTATTAAACCTTCTTGAGCAACTGCCGGAACCGTTGACCGGTTATCGTGAAATATCCAAGACGCTCCAGATGCTTGGGATTTCTACGCGAATCGAAACAGGAACGGAAGGTTCCGCAGAAGGGTTTCAGCTACTCGGAAGTGAACTGAAAAATTTGGAGCTGGCGATCGGGGACAAGGTTGATCGTATCATGACCCGGCTCGACTCATTGGATTCCCTCTGTCGCAAAGCTCGCGCTCGTGTCATTTCTATTGAATCCCGACGTTCCAGCCTGATCAGTCAGGGAGAAGACCTGACCCGCTCTGTACTGTCGGCCGTTGAGGAAAAAAATCGTCTGGCTGCCGAGACAACCAGGACCCTCTCTAATCGTTCCAATGAAATCACTGCGAGTATTGGTGAGATTGTTACGTCTCTGCAGTATCAGGACATTACTCGCCAGCAGCTCGAGCATGTGCAAATATCTCTCAAGGAAATTAGCGATGAACTGGGGAAGACCAGGGCATCGGAAAGCTTCGAACGTGGCCCAGAGGTGATGAAGATCGTCGCTGAAGTGTGCCGGATTCAATCGGCTCAGTTGACCCACTCACATGATGAATTGGACGCTGCCATCAGGCGCATATTTGATAGCCTGAACGATGTCTCCGGGACGGTAACTGCTATTGCAGTGGATATGCAAGAGGCAGCTGGCGCGACAGAGCGGGACGGCGGCACAGTCTTTTCAGAGCTGGAAGAGGCGATCAGGAAAATATCTGGAACTCTCAGCCAGGAGATAGAGACGACGCGAGAGGCTGAAAGAGCTATTGGCTCGGTACTCGGCGAAGCAACAGAAATGTCGGAAATGGTTAACGAGATTAACCGGGTTGGGCTGGAAATGAAAGTTATTGCTTTGAACGCCGGCATCAACGCAACCAATGTTGGTGGAGGATTGCCTTCTCTGGAGGTCATTGCAGGTGGTACGCAGCAGCTTTCGAAGCGGGTCTTCAGCCAGACAGAGGCTTTGGCCGCAGGGTTGGGTGAGCTGATCTCCTCGTCCCGTCGACTGAATGATGCTTCCCTTGGCGCTACTGAAGATGACACGATGAATCAACTCCAGGAACTGTCGCAAGAGGCGTCCGACCTGCTGCTGCGCTTACAGCAACTTTACGATGATATCGTTGTCAGGCTCTGTGACATGGAAAGTTCTTCAAGGACTCTGGCGGCTGACATTGCAGAGATTGCCTCAGTATTCAATATCCATACAGACTCACGCCAGACTATTAATGGAGCCGTAGAGGTCATGACGCAAATCGCCCATCAAATAGGTGAACCTGTGACCGCTGGAAGAGACGTCGAAGATGGTTATCTGCAAACGCTTCGTGAGCGGTTTACCATGCAGAGCGAACGGGACATTTTTAACAATGTTCAATCAAATGATCAGCGTTCGGATGAAGAAACTGTCTCTGAAAATGATTTTGGAGCTAATGTAGAGTTTTTCTGAAACTGAAAGTATACAGTAAAAGAGTATCAGACTGGGAGCAATGAGGTATGAGTAAGAAAGCCGGGACAGAGAAAGTTGTTGAGTTAAGTTTTGAGGGCGAGTTGACGATTCCGAAGGCCGCTGAACTAAAGGTGCAGCTGGTCGAAGCTCTGGAAAACTCAGGGGGGGTGTCCCTTAATCTTAAAAATGTCACTCAGGCCGATCTTACTTTTCTGCAGCTGCTTTGCTCCGCTCATCGTACCGCCTATAAGGCTGGAAAGGTGATGATGCTTACCGAGGTGTCTGAGGCCGTTGACAGAGAGGTTATCGCTGCCGGATTCATTCGCGATAATATGTCGTGCGGGCAGGATTGCTCCGATAACTGCCTCTGGCTGGAAAGCGAATAGACATAGAATTTGTCCAACAGTAACGATTTATAAAGTATTTTGATTGGATATATAGCTTCTGAGTAAGAAGAGGAGATGTTATGTCAAAGAAAATTATGGCGGTAGATGATTCAGCGACGATTCGACAGGTGTTGAATTTTACCCTCCAGGGCGCTGGCTTTCAGGTGTCCGAGGCTGAGGACGGCCAGGATGCACTGGAAAAGTTAGCCAATGATCCTCCCGATATGCTGATTACCGATCTTAATATGCCGCGGATGGACGGAATCCAGCTGATCAAGGAGGTTAGAAAACAGCCGTGGGGGAAATTCATCCCCATCCTGATGCTGACGACTGAATCTCAAGAAGCCAAAAAACTTGAGGGCAAAGCCGCTGGCGCTTCTGCGTGGCTGGTCAAGCCATTCAAACCTGAGCAGTTACTGGCAATTATCAATGTGGTCCTTCTATGATGATGGATCAATACGCTGAAACTTTTCGTGAAGAAACGATCGAGTTACTGAGCGAACTGGAAGTGGGTTTGCTCGAATTAGAGCAACGTCCGGACGATGCTGATGTGATCGGGCGGGTTTTCCGCGCACTCCATACCGTCAAGGGATCGGCAGGAATGATCGGCTTTGATGCGATTTCAGACTTCACCCATGAAGTCGAAACCGTCTTTGAGCTGGTGCGAAGTGGCAGTGTCGCTGTTAGCGCCGAGTTGGTCAACCTGACGCTCGCCGCTCGTGATATGATCAAAAGTCTCATGGACGCGGAATTCGGCGGTCAGCCCATAGACCCTGAGGCGGCGGAGCAGATTGTGGCTGCCCTCAGGAGCCTTGTCCCTGATACGAAAGAGATCGCCCCTCCTGTTGAAGCGGGTATTGAAGCGACAGAGCCTGAGGTCGTCGAAGAGACAACCTATCACATCCGTTTTCGTCCCCCTGCCAATATTTTTCATCGTGGGATCAGGCCACTCGCTCTGTTACAGGAGTTGGCCAGGCTGGGGAGCTGTCGGATCATTGCCGAAACGGACGCGGTGCCGGACCTTGACGAGTTGGACCCTGAACTCTGCTACCTGTACTGGGATATCATTCTGGCGACGGTACATGATGAGGATAAAATCCGCGATGTCTTTATCTTCGTGGAGGATGATTGTGACCTGAAGATTTTTGCCATCAACGATGATCTGCTCGATGCAGGTGGGGGTGAGTTGCGACTGGGTGACATTCTCATCCAGCACGGTGATCTGACCCACGAGCAGCTGGCTCAGGTGATGAGCTCTCAATCCAAACCCAAGCTGGGCGAATCTCTGGTTCAGGCGGGTGTCGTAAGTGGTGCCCAGTTGGACGTTGCCCTGGAGGTTCAGGCACAGGTCAAGCGCCAGCAGCAGAAGAGGCAGGCGATTGATGAAGCCTCCAGCATTCGGGTTCGTTCCGAGAAGCTGGATAGTCTGGTTAATCTGGTTGGTGAGCTGGTCACAGTGCAGGCTCGCTTGAGCCAGACGGCTGATGGACAGGATAGCCCGGTGCTGAGCGAGATTGCCGAAGAAGTTGAGCGATTGACCTGGGAGATGCGTGACCACATTCTGAATATCCGCATGCTGCCGATCGGGACGACATTCAGTCGTTATCAGCGATTAGTTCGTGATCTTAGTCGTGAATTAGGCAAAGAGGTTCAGCTGGTGACTGCCGGCGCTGAAACCGAATTAGACAAGACTGTCATTGAAAGGCTCGGAGATCCGCTGGTGCACCTGATCCGTAATTCGATCGATCATGGCCTCGAGTCTCCTGAAGAGCGTCAGGCCGCCGGTAAAAACCCGAAAGGAACAATTTTCCTGTCAGCAACCCACTCCGGGGCGAATGTCATTCTTGAGATTCGTGATGATGGAGGTGGCATTAATCGCGAGGCCATTCGTGAAAGAGCACGAACTCAGGGGCTGCTGACCAGCGAAATGGAGACCAATGACACTGAACTGATTAATCTGATCTTTACTCCCGGCTTTTCCACGGTCGGAGAGGTATCGAGTGTCTCCGGTCGTGGCGTCGGGATGGACGTGGTCAAAAAGGCGATTGATAGCCTGCGGGGTTCAATTAATGTGTCAAGTAAAAGCGGCGAAGGGACGACCTTTACCGTCAAACTTCCGCTGACCCTGGCGATCATCGACGGACTGCTGGTTCAGGTTGCCGAAGAAATATTTGTTCTGCCGCTCTCTGCAGTTGAGGAGTGTATCGAGCTTAGCCGCGAAGATGTTGCCAGCGCTAATAACAAGAATCTGATCAGAGTGCGTGGCGAAATTGTCCCTTATCTTCGATTGCGTGAACGATTTGATCTTGATGGCGAACTGCCTGACATTGAGCAGGTTGTTGTCGCTGAAGCGCAGGGACAGCGGGTCGGGTTTGCCGTCGATCATGTCATCGGAGAACATCAGACGGTTATCAAGGCATTGGGGACGATGTACAAAGATGTCAAGGGCCTTTCCGGTGCGACAATTTTAGGTGATGGTACTGTCGCCCTGATTCTCGACCTGCCGCCGCTGGTGCAGGAGGCAGAACTGGATGAAAGGGAATTGACCGATTCTATTCAGGAAAAGATGATTTCTTTTCAATAATAAGGTTGCTGTTTTTGTTTGTAGTCATTGCGACGGGCGTCGTAGAAAGTGAGTCAAAATGGAATATCTGACATTTAAGCTGGATGGTGATGAGTTTGCGGTTGATGTCCTGAAATCGAGGGAGATCGTTGATTTGCGTTCCGTAACCAAGGTTCCCCAGAGTCCCGAGTTTATGTTGGGGGTAATCAATCTCCGCGGTAGCGTTGTTCCCGTTATTGATCTGCGTTTGAAATTCGGAATGGCGAAGGCAGAGACAACCCAGGCCACCAGTATCGTCGTAATGGACGTCCTCGTTGGCGGTGAGACCATCATCGTCGGGACTTTGGTCGACTCTGTGGAAGAAGTTATCGAACTGGATGAAAGTCAGATTGAACCGTCTCCAAGAATAGGGACTCGTTTGAATACCGAGTTTATCAAAGGGATGGGCAAGCAGGGCGAGCAGTTCCTGATTATCCTCGATATCGATCGGGTTTTCTCCTCCGATGAGCTATTGATTGTTCAGAATGCCGCTGACCCTGCCGCTTCGGAATGACCCGAACCGGGAACATTAAATTCTTAATCATCTTAGATGACGTTACATGGGTAATCGGTGGCTATGACGGAAAACAGAACTGTCAAATTCGATATCTTCTCCAGTGAGATTAATCCTGAGGATTTTCAGCGATACAGTTCGCTGATTTATGATAGTTGCGGGATCAAGATGCCGCCTCATAAAAAAACCATGCTGGAAGCCAGATTGAGGAAACGTCTGCGCATTCTGGGACTCTCCACATTTGACGAATACACCGAATACCTCTTCAGCCCGGAAGGGATGAAAGAGGAACTGGTCAGCATGATTGATGTTGTGACGACCAATAAAACAGATTTTTTTCGAGAAGCAGCACACTTTGATTTTATGAATGAAGTCGCTCTGCCTCATCTGATTAATAACTATCGGATAGGTCTTGACAGACCATTGCGAGTCTGGAGTGCCGGTTGTTCGTCCGGTGAAGAGGCTTACACTCTGGCCATGGTCTTAAGTGAAATGGCAGAGGCCATTCCCGGCTTCGATTTTTCCATCCTGGCGACCGATATCTCGACAGTGGTTCTGGAAAAAGCCCGGCAAGGGATCTATTCGATGGAGCGTGTCGAACCTGTTGAGCTCTCCCTGAAGAAGAAATACTTGCTGCGTAGCAAAGGGGACCAGAAAAGTCTGGTTCGGGTCATTCCCGAACTCCGGTCAAAGGTTACGTTCCGCAGGCTTAATTTCCTGGACAGTGATTTTGGAGTCTCCCAATCGATGGATATTATTTTCTGTCGCAACGTCATTATCTATTTTGATCAGCCAACGCAGAAAAAATTGTTGAGCAAGCTTGCCGGACACCTCGAAACGGACCGGTATATTTTTATGGGACATTCGGAAACACTCAATGGATTAAATCTTCCCCTGACACAGGTGGCGCCATCTGTCTACCGAAAAAATTGATAGGGCGCTAACCTATCCTTGCATTGTGAAGGCAACTCTTTAAATGGCCGGACCCGTAAAAGTTCTTATCGTTGATGATTCTGCTGTTGTTCGGCAGGTTCTCAGCAAGATTCTCTCTTCCGATCCTGACATTGAGGTTATCGGGACCGCAGCAGATCCTTATCTTGCAGCCGACAGGATCCGCAAGCAAGTCCCGGACGTCATTACTCTGGACGTTGAAATGCCGAGGATGGACGGCCTGACTTTTCTGCAGAAAATCATGAGCCAGAGACCGATCCCGGTGGTGATCTGTTCGACGTTGACGACCAAAGGGGCTGAAGCAACGCTCAAGGCTATTCAGTATGGCGCTGTAGAGATCATCAATAAGCCTCAAATGGGGACTAAAAATTTTCTGGAGGAGTCGAAGGTCTTTATTTGCGATGCAATCAAGGCGGCAGCTCAAGCCAGGATAAAACCGATTTCAGGAACCTCGCTGCGTGAGGTCAGCCCGAAACATACAGCAGATGCTGTATTAAGTCGCTCAAAGGTGGGCAGTATTTTAAAGACGACCGAACAGGTCGTTGTCGTCGGCGCATCGACAGGCGGAACAGAGGCGTTACGATTATTTTTGCAAGCCTTGCCTCTGGACGCTCCTGGCATTGTCGTTGTTCAGCACATGCCAGAACATTTCACAGCGGCATTTGCCAAACGTCTTGACGGAATTTGTGGTATTTCGGTGAAAGAGGCCGCGGATGGCGATACTGTGATTCCCGGCCGTGCTCTGATCGCTCCCGGCAACCGCCACCTGCTCCTCAAGCGGAGCGGTGCCCGGTATTATGTGGAGCTGAAAGATGGCCCCCTGGTTTGCCGGCATCGTCCATCGGTTGATGTTCTGTTCCGTTCGGCATCACGTTATGCCGGGGCAAATGCCATTGGGGTCATCATGACAGGAATGGGGGACGATGGTTCCCGAGGGATGCTGGAATTAAAAGAAGCTGGTGCCACAAATTTCGCTCAGGATGAAGAGAGCTGTGTTGTGTTCGGGATGCCAAAAGAGGCGATCAAACTCGGCGCGGTTAATAAAGTTCTGCCATTGGAAAAACTCGCAGCTGCGATCCTGAATGAGTGTGCGAGTAAAGCGCCAAAGTAAATCTAACCTTGGAGGGTTATGATGAGTAACGAACTGACAGCCCATGAATTGATGGATCAAGAATTAGTCGCCACTCTCAAGGAGCGTCTTGACAGCAACCGGAAAGCTCTTCATGACCTGAGAGAAGTGACCAAGCAGCTCGAATTGATCAATCGGAAATTGCAGGAGTCTGAGGCTCTGAAAAGTCACTTTCTCTCCAATATCCGTAATGAGATCAATAATCCGCTGACCTCGATCATGGGGCTCTCCCGCCAATTGATCTCAAAACCCGAGACGTCTGAAAATGTGTCGATAGTCGGGCCGATGATCTATATGGAAGCGTTCAATCTTGATTTTCAGTTACAGAACATCTTTATTGCCGCAGAACTTGAGGCTGGTGAAGCATCTCCTTCATATTCGAAAGTCGATGTGGCGGGGGTGGTGGACACTGTGCTCGATTTGCAGATTCACCAGATTTCACAGAAGAACATCTCAGTGACAAAGTTGACGCCAGAATCTCTCTATTTTGTCACCGATGCTCAAAAGCTCCAAATTATGCTGCTGAACCTGCTGGCGAATGCAATTGAGTTTACTTCTGATGGTTCTAAAGTCGAAATAGTTGCGGAGCAGCGCGATGGAGGGATCAGCCTGGTCGTTAAAGATACCGGCATAGGGATCGATCCTGACAAACAGGCGCGGGTTTTTGACCGATTTCATCAGCTCGACGCAGGAACAACCAAGAAACACCGCGGGCATGGACTCGGGTTAAGTATCAGTAAGGCTCTGGCTGAAATGCTGGAGGGAAAGATTTCGCTAAGCAGCGCTCCGGGAGAAGGGTGCACTGTTGAGTTGTTTCTTCCCGAACCGAGCGTCGAGGTCAATATCACGTCGCAGGACAGCAATGTCTTCCTGTTTGACGAACCGGAAGAATTCTAGCAGGATTTTCCTCTATGATTCAGGAATCCCCACAACCAGAACTTAAGCACTACCTCTATCCGGGGGCACTGTTTGTCGATTCACGTCCGCACCTGGTGACCACGGTGCTCGGCTCCTGTGTCGCGGTCTGCCTCTGGGACTCGGTCCAAAAGGTTGGTGGCATCAACCACTACCTTCTGCCACTCTGGAATGGTGAGGGGCTTTCCACGCCAAAGTACGGGAATATTGCCATTGAAAAACTGATCAGCGGTATGCTTGATCTTGGTTGTAAAAAGAAGTATCTGGTTGCAAAGCTTTTTGGTGGAGCGGCGCTGTGGCAGAATCAGCATGGTCTCCTCCGGGTCGGAGATCGAAATGCTTCCCTGGCACAGGATATCCTCAAAGAGCACAATATCCCGATTGTGGCTTCCGACCTTCTGGGAGAACAAGGCCGCAAGATTATTTACAATACGGAGACCGGAGCGGTACTCTTACGTCGCCACAGGTCCCGCGTGATCGACCCGAACGAGTAGTTCTGGAAAGTGTTTATACGCCAATGCGTTGCTGACTGGTTTGCAGCAACTCCCTCCAGAAGGTGCCCCGCTTGATCTTTCTGCCGTCGATAGTATCGATCGGTAACAGCTCAATCAATGAATTGCATAAAAAAACTTCTTCTGCCTCATATAGCTCCTTCAAAGGAAGGTTCCGTTCAACGACGACAACACCCAGCTCTGTCGCGGCCCCAAACAGCTGCTGACGCATCACGCCTCCAAGAATCAGGAATCCGAGGGGTGGAGTGATCAGTTTTCCATCACAAAGCGCAAAAATATTGCTGCTGCTTCCTTCCAGGACCTGCTGATCTTCATCGACAAACAGAGCTTCTCGCGCCCCTTTTTGTCGAGCATAATCCGCGGCATAAAGACAATCGGCGTGGTTTCCGCGCTTCATCTGCGGCAGGTGGCTCAGTGGATTGCTGCGCCGGTTCGGGGCCAGAACACACGTGGCGCCGCGTTCGCGGTCCATGGTTGTTTGTTCTTTGGCGTCTACGGCGGTGAGCAGGAACCAGCCCTGTTCGGTTTCCGGCAATCTGAAACCAGAGCAGCTCCCACGACTGAGTGTCAGCCGCAGCCGTGAGACTGAAGCTGTCAAGCCAGCTGCCATTTGTCGAAGGGCCGTCTCGATCTGCTCTCGCGGACAGGGGAAGTTGAGTCGTCGGGCCGACAGTTCCAGTCGGTCAAGGTGTTCATGCATCAAAAGGATGCGATTTTCACGGGCTTTCAACGTCTCGAAGAGCGTATCCCCATAGAGGAATCCGGCGTCGTTTATCGACAGGCTTGCCTGCTCACAGGGGATGAATCGACCATTTACGTTGACCAGCATTTAACCCTCCAGAGCCTGTTGCAGTGCCACGCCCTTCGACAAACACTCCTGCCATTCATTTTCAGGGATCGAATCAGCGACAATCCCGGCTCCGACCTGATAGGTCAGGGTCTGTCCGATGAGCTGATAACTGCGGATCAGAATGTTCAGGTCCATGTTGCCGGTCGCGCTGATATATCCAGCGCTGCCAGTATAGCTGCCCCTGCCCAAAGGTTCCAACTCATCGATAATTTCCATGCAGCGTTTTTTCGGTACGCCGGTGATGGTGCCACCGGGAAATGTCGCTTTCAGCAGATCAAACGGACCCATTTCATCCCGCAGGATTCCCTGAACATTGGATACGATGTGGCTGACGTGGGAATAGCGTTCAAGCACCATCATTTCATCGACACACACCGTTCCCGATCGACATACCTTGCCAAGATCGTTCCTCATCAGGTCGAGCAGCATGATATGTTCGGCCCTCTCCTTGGGATGGGCGAGCAGTTCCCGTTCTAACCGGCTGTCACGGGGAGGGTTGAACCCTCGAGGCCTGGTTCCTGCAATTGGGCGAACTTCGGCCAGCCGATCCTGCAGTGAGACCAGGCGTTCAGGTGATGAAGAAATGATTTTCAGGTTGGGAAAGCGAAGCAAACAGGCAAATGGCGACGGGTTGATGGTCCGTAAGCGCTGATAGAGATGATGTTCGCTGGCAGCGACCTGCCCATCGAAACGGCAGGAGAGGTTGACCTGATAAACATCTCCGGCAGCGATGTAGTTCTTGGCTTTACGGACCATGGTCATGAACTGATCGCTCTCAATGGTCGGTTTTATCGGTTGCAGGATCGTCAGATTCGGGTGTTGCAGAGGAATTCGTTGACTGTCACGAATTGCTCGTTCAAGAGGTAAAAAATCCTCGTCCTGTTTGAGTGAAGCCAGGATCACTCGCTGTCTGGCGTGGTCATAGACCGCAGTCAGGTCGATCCAATCCAGGTACAGATCGGGAAGCGGCAGATCGCGGTCGCTATTGAAGGGCAACTCTTCAATCTGCTGCGCGAGGTCGTAGCCAAAGTAACCAAAAAAACCACCGGGAAACGGAGTCTCGGCAGATGGTGGCACCGCGCGTTCGGTAAGTATCTCAGCCAGCGTATCGAGTGCTCGGCCGGTTCGTTCCAGACGGTTGCCATTGTTCAACTGAAAAAGGCGACCCTGTTCAAGCAGGAAACTGTCTCTTCGTCGCAGAGGAACAATACTGTAACGCCCGGTTTTTTCGAGCGGATTGAGGGTTTCCAGGAGGCCGGGACCGTCCGGACAGAGATGGAGATGCAGTCGAAGAGGATCGAAATTCTTTAGAAAGAAGCTGTGAATCGCAATTGACACGGCAGTATCTCAACAGCGGAGTAAATAAAAAGAGAATGTTGTAAAAACAAAAAAGGGGCTAACCGAATCGGTCAACCCTTGATCTCTCTTGGTGGAGCTAAGCGGGATAAAACTTAGCGACCCTGACCAAATAAAACAACAAAATCAACACCTTACAATTAGATGTTCGGTACGGTTGGACTTTTTGTACTTATTTATGTGCCAGAGTATCAGAGACGGGGCAGGACGGTACAGCAAAAACGCTCCTAAACCGGGGGCAGCAGCGCTCTGATCTGTGGAGGGGCATAGTTTGTTTATCTTCCCCCATAGAGAAAGACGACCAGCCAATGAAAATTCCCAACATACGTACCTGAAACGTATTGATGAAGCGCATAAAAAGCGACATCGTTCTTTGCTTTCAAAGTGTGGCTTGATTTCCAGAAAGTTTTCAGCAGGGTACCTGCCAACCAGAGAGATTCTGGACTTCATCGTGACCGATCTTATTGCCGACCATCTCAGGAAGGACGATGTGATTTTTTCGGCTGGATTAAGTAACAATTCTTGTTGAATGGAATTGGCTGGACCCTTGCGACAAAGAGGGTAATGGAAGGGGACAGAGTTATTTTCTCTTCTTTGGTCTCACGTGAGTTGTCCGCGCTGGGTGGCCCTGATTTGACTATGAGGTTGTTTAAAGCAACAAAGCAAGAATGTCCCGTTCTCCCCAACCACTTTGACCAGAATCGCTTTATATTTCCCCTCAAACAGATGCCCCGCGCATCTATACCTGACGTTAAAACAGCTGGGATAGCCACCATGGTGCTCCGGTATATTGAATCCGGACCAGCCTGCAAGCTGAACCGATGAACTGGAAGTCATAAAAACACTCAGCGCTCGCTTGACACCACGTCGGTTAACGCTAAGGTGAAAGGGGCTTGGTGAGCTGTCATCTGACAGAAGGACGCTGCCGGGCGCCGAAGGATATTTGATACCCCATAAAGAAAAGACAACGGCTGCATGTTGTTAACGAACCGAAGAATGAGGAGGCACCGATGAACGTATTCGAATTTGCCAAAAAGATGGAACTGGATGGCAAGGATTTCTACGAAAAGCAGGCCGCAAAAATCGAGGTTCCTGGCCTGAAGAAGATTTTTCGCCAGCTCGCCAAAGATGAACAGAAGCATTATGATGCCCTGGACAAATTGCAGCAGCAGAAAAGTAGCGCCGCCAAAACCGCGAGCACGGTTCTCGATGAGGCGAAGAACGTTTTTCAGGACCTGATCGCCAGCGAAAACAACCCCACTGATATCAAAGGTGGAGATCTGGAAGGCTACCGCTATGCCATGAAAGTTGAAGCCGACAGCTTCAGGCTCTATGAACAGGCTGCGGCCGAAGAGAAAGATGAAAAGGTTCGCAAGGTTCTACTGTGGATCGCCGAAGAGGAGCACAAGCATTTCAATATTCTTGAGAGCGTCTACGATTTCGTCAACGCCCCCAACGAGTTCCTGGCCTGGGGGGAGTTCAGCAACCTTGACGAATTCCGCAACTTCGGCCGCGACGTGGATATCCCCGAGGGCAAATCCGGTTCCCATACGCCATCGACGCCACCCGGCAAACCGAGCGACAAATAATCACAGTGCATCCTCTAAAAAAACCGGGGGCATAGTACCTGTTGACGAAAACAAGTACGATGCCCACGGTTTTTTAAAACTCAGGACGACTCTAAAGCAATAAAGCAAGAATGTCCCGTTCTCCCCTCTATGTTCAGAAGCCCAAGACAGAAAACTGAAAGGTCCGTTGATTTGATCAATCTGTTACTTCTTGACCGACGGGGAGCTGATAAGTTTAGACGTCACTTTGGACATAGGTCCTTTTCTCAACCGCTTCGTAGTGCGACGAGGCCTGATCCCAACGCTTCAATAGCTTTTGGGCTGCCTCCGGTACAGAACAATGGGTGTAGTCGTCGCCTTGAAAGTCAATCACGTTTTGCAGGGATCGAAAGGTCATTATGGTGACAAATTCGACCTCATCATCAAGGTCTCGTCGGAGTAGTTCAATGCTCATATAGCCGGGCAAATCTTTTGCCTCGATTCCAGGAAATACTTCGTGATGTAATAAATTTTGATACTTATCTGCTTTTTCAGGTGTCGTCCATCCGTGCCATATACGCTTTATCGCCATTTCTTTTCTCCTGTTATTGACTGACGCCTAACGAGTAACTGAGGCTTTTGCGGCGCGATCCTGAAACAGACTCCACTTTCTGATTGGACTCTTCTACTCATCTCTCTCTACGGCGTGCGGGCTGAAGGCGGGGAGACAGACGGCTATATACTCTGCACCCTCTGGTGATGGTGTGCTGTAGCGCACCCACTCACCAGCAAGCACAGTGACAGCCTGCCCAGCATTGACATCAATCTCTCCGTTACGCAGGTCGAGATGGAGAGTGCCATTGAGCACGACGGT
>DATFMC010000096.1:0-20479 GCA_035267105.1 Geopsychrobacteraceae bacterium | reverse complement strand
TGTGAACATACTCCGCGCTGCCGATATCAAGTCCCCGGGTCGGATAGAGAGCCACCAGCACCGCCGGTTTCTCTGAAAGTTCGCGGGCGATGATCACTTTCTGGATGTTACCACCAGACAGATAACGTACCGGAGAACCGTCCGGCCCGGTTTTGATGGCAAACTGGGCAACTTTTTCGGTGGCATTGCGGCGGATCGCTTTTTTATCATGAAAAATCCAGCGGGAAAAAGCATTGTTCTTGAAGCTTTTCATGATCAGGTTTTCGTCAACGCTCATGTCTGGAGCGATGCCGATTGTTTTGCGGTCTTCCGGGATATGGGCGATGCCTGCAATGTAGGAGTTTTTCGCATTGCTGCTGGTAATGTCCTCTCCCCTGGCCATGATGCGGCCATGAGTGGCGGTTTTAAGGCCGGTTAAAACTTCCGCAAGGGCCTTCTGCCCATTACCTGCGACACCGGCAATGCCGAGAATCTCGCCTTTTTTCAGTTTAAGATCAAAGTTATCCAGATCGGCGAGGCCGCGATCATTGCGGACCGACAGTTGCTGGATATCAAGGACGATTTCTTCAGACATCTGCAGATTTTTTTGCCATTCAAGGGTCTGGTCATCGCCGATCATCAGCGACGCCAGTTTGCTCTCATCGAAATTGCCTCGTTCCAGACTGGCGACACTGTGCCCCTTTTTGAGGATTGTCACCCGGTCAGAAATCTGCATCACTTCACGCATTTTGTGGGAGATGAAGATAATGCTCTTGCCTTGTTCCTTGAGTTGCTGCAATACGCCAAACAGGCGGTCTGCTTCCTGTGGGGTAAGGACGGCTGTCGGTTCGTCCAGAATCAGCAGTCGGCAATCCCGCATCAGCAGTTTGATCAGTTCAATCCATTGCTGGGCACCAATAGAGAGTGTCCAGACCGGAGCTTCAAGATCAAGGTCCAGGCCGAACTTATCGATCAATAACTGGATTTCAGCTTTGTATTGTCTGCGGTTGAAGAGATTGGGCACATTGTCCAAAGCTAACAGGATATTTTCAAATACGGAATGGGCTGGCACCAGCATGAAGTGCTGATGGACCATGCCGATGCCATAGGCCAGGGAAACGCGCGGGCTGGTAAAGTTGACCTTCTGCCCGTTAACGCGAATTTCGCCGGAGTCTGGATGATAAAGCCCGGTGAGGACGTTCATCAGCGTACTTTTCCCCGCACCATTTTCACCAAGAAGAGTATGGATTTCGCCGCTGGTGACAGTAAAGGAGACATCATCGAGGGCAATGACGCCGGGGAATGTTTTACGGATATTTTCGATCTGGAGTAGGTCAGACATAAAGCTCAGGATAAAGGTTAAAGGAGAAAGGCTGAAGGTTATTTTGTCCTTTGGCCTTTCTCCTTTTTCCTGAAAGCTATCGATTAATTATTCTGTCGATTGATTACAAAAAATCTATTTTGGAATTGTCCCCTGAACACCTTCAACAAAATAGTTCATCCCGAGCAGTTCTCCGTCGCTGTGGACCGCTCCAGCGGCAACGGTCTCTTTGCCCTGTTGGTTTTTGATCGGTCCGGCGAAGGGATGCAGTTTTCCGGCCTTGATTTCAGCGGTTTTCTCGGCAACCAGTTTCTGCACATCAGCAGGAATTTTTTTGCTCAATGGAGCCAGCTCGACCAGACCATCCTTCATGCCAGACCAGATCGATTCGGATTTCCATGTTCCATTGGCAACCTGGGTTGCGATTTCGGTGTAGAGGGTACCCCAGTTCCAGACCGGTGCGGTAAGGAAGGCGTTTGGTGCAAACTTGCGCATGTCAGAGTTGTACCCGACGACGTAGGCGCCACGTGCTTCGGCAGCTTGCAGGGTGGCCGGTGCATCCTGGTGCATAGCCAGCACGTCGGCACCAACATCGAGCAGGCTGTCAGCTGCATCACCCTCGACGCCCGGATCAAACCAGGTCTGGGTCCAGACGACTTTGACTTCTGCCTTGGGATTAACGCTTCGAACGCCCAGGGTAAAAGCATTGATACCACGGATGACTTCAGGAATCGGGAATGCAGCAACATATCCGATAATATTGGCTTCGGTCATCTTGCCGGCGATAATACCGGAGAGATAACGAGGCTCATACATGCGGCCGAAATAGTTGCCGACGTTCTCGGCACTTTTGAAGCCGGAGCAGTGCATGAAGACAACATCTTTGTAACGTTTGGCAACCTCCAGTGTCGCGTCCATATAACCGAAACTGGTGGTGAAAACCAGGTTGGCACCCTTGCGCACCAGGCCGGTGATGACACGGGCTGACTCGGCCCCCTCGGGAACCGATTCGATATAGGTTGATGGCTCAACAAAAGGAAGTTTTTCCATTTCTTTGCGGCCCTGGTCGTGTGCAAAGGTCCAACCGGCATCGCCAACCGGGCCGACGTAAATAAAGCCAGCCTTGACCTGTTTTTCGGCAAGAGCAGCGTGGGGTAGAATCAGCGCCAGGGCCAGGAGCAGCAGAAGGGACTTTTTCATCAGGTCATACCTTTCTTTGGCTTGAATGAAATATAAATGAAATGAACCCTTTTAGAGCAGTCCGGGCGGTCTGTCAATCCCTCAGCAAATTAATTTTGCTGGAGTGTCTCAAGTTTGTTCTTTATATTGTCTTCCAGCCAGTGGCTGTCCCACCATTCTTTCGGTTGAACAGGCAGGCCGGCGATAAAGGTTCCGAAATGCAGGTGATCGCCACCAGCCATTCCTGTAGCACCACTTCTTCCAAGAATCTGACCTTTGACCACCTGGTCTCCCGCTTGAACATCAAGCTGACTCATGTGGGCGTAGAGGCTCTGTAATCCGAGTCCGTGGTCGATAACCACACACTGACCGTAGATGCCGAGATAATCAGCGAATACAACCTCTCCGGTGTTTGCTGCCGGAATCTCGGCGCGGGCAACAGAGGCGAGATCGTAACCAAGATGGACGGCACTGTCGATTTTTTTTCCTTTGTAGAAGTAATCACGGTAATCAGCAAACAGGGAGACCGTTGATGCATTGGGTTGACGCAGGAAAGGGCCGTCCCAGAGCGGAGTCGGGGATGTCTTCCGGCTCAGCTCAACCATTTTTTCCCGATTCTGTTTGCGGACTTCGCCGTTGACGTAAAGGAAGATATCGATCGGCTCGACCACTTCAGGGACCAGCGTCTCAAATTCAGGGATTTTCTGCTGCAGGAAGTTATCGCTCAGATTGATCTTTCGTTTACGGAAAGTTTTGTTCCTGGTGTGATAATAGATTCCGGCTTGCCGCTCGTTACCCGCCAAATCAACGGCGATTATCCGGGGCACAAAATTGGAGTCTTTCAGATCAAACGGGAAGGCGAGCAGACTGGCAAACACTCCCGACTCCTGCTGATAGCCAGGGAAAAAACGATCACCGACGACGACACCATGCCTGTTGACCTCTTCAGAGAGCTGATAGAGGACCAAGCCGCTTCCTCCCTTGTTAAAGTTATGGGCCTTGCTGAGAACAGATATGATCGGTGCGCGAGTGTCATAGGTCAGTTCAAAAGTTTGCAGCCCGTGATTCCCTTTGCCGAGGTGGTAAATCGATTGATCAACGGTCGCGACCTCGATTTGAAGCGGCCCGTCTTTGAGCTTTTTACCCTCAAGACTCAATTCCACCTGGTAGTTGTTCGTATCCGGGGCAAAGGATTGACTGTCGAGAGTGACGCGCCGCCCCTCCTGAACAACGGTGACCGTCAGTTCCTTCAAGCCGGTCATTTCATCATTCAGGGTCAGTTTCAGGGGGGTCTTGGCCGCGATCGGGCCAACTTCGGGAGTGAGGTTGACGATCGGCGCTTCCGTGTCGCGGAAATAGAAGATTCCACCGGCAACGAGACCGATCAGCAACAGTACGAGCAGAAATTTTTTAAACGGCTTCAATGTAATAACCTTATGTCAGGACGTTAACCGGGCAGCCGGTTGATCCGGCTGCCCAAAAACTTTAATGAGGAAATTGTCGAACGACGCAGGAAAATTGTCAAGGGGTGCCCGCACGATTTTTCAGGCGTGAATCGCTTCTTTGTTGACTGCCAGCGCAGCTTCTTTTAATGCCTCTGCCAGCGTCGGGTGTGCATGGCAGGTGAGGGCCAGGTCGTGGACACTGCCACCGAAGGAGAGAACTGCGGTCGCTTCGGCGATCAGCTCAGAGGCGTGGGGACCGATGATATGTACCCCCAGAATGCGGCCGGTCTCAGGCGCGGCGAGGACCTTGACGAATCCCTCGCTGTCGCCATGACAGAGCGCTCGCCCGCTGGCGGAAAAGTAAAACTTCCCGGCCTTAAAATCGATATCGTCCCGTTTGAGGCCCTCTTCACTGCGACCGACCGAGGCGACTTCCGGCGAGGTGTAGGTGACGGCGGGGATGACTCCGTAGTCGACACGGGACTGTTGCCCAGCCATCCGTTCAGCAAAAACGACCCCCTCTTCACTCGCCTTGTGGGCCAGCATCGGTCCATCAATCAGGTCGCCGATAGCGTAGATGCCAGCTGCGGCAGTCCGGTAGTTTTCATCAACCTCCAGCTGACCGGAATCGTTGGCGGTCAGGCCGACATTCTCTAGGCCAAGATTCTCACTGTTGGAACGACGACCGGTCGCGACCAGAATCCGGTCACAGTTTACGACCTGCTCACCATCTTTCCCGGTCAGCGTGGCTTGTAGTCCTCCGTCAGTCTTTTCAACGCTATCGATGCGGGTGTTGAGCAGGATCTCGATCCCCTGCTTTTTAAGTGTTCGCTGGAGCAGTTGTGCCATCTGTTTGTCGGTCTGGGGGACAACTTGTGGCAACATTTCCACGACGGTCACTTTCGCACCGAGTCTACGCCAGACCGATCCGAGTTCCAGCCCGATAACGCCACCACCGATCACCAGCAGATGCCTGGGGACTTCCGGCAGGCTGAGAGCTTCGCGGGCGCTGAAGATCAGATCAGCATCGAAGGGGATGTGAGGAAGCTCCGCAGCGCGACTGCCGGTTGCCAGCAGCACATTTTTCGCCATGATTTCGGAATCCTCATCTGATTGGGATATTTGAACACGCTGAGTTTCATCGTTCGGTTGCAGCAGCGTTCCCGTTCCCTGGAAATGGCTGATTCCGTTCTTCTTGAACAGGCCTGCGATTCCGCCGGTCAGCTTGTCTATGATTCCCTGTTTCCGCTCCATCATGCGCTTCAGATCGAGGTGTACTGTCTCGGCGACAATGCCGTGATCACTCAACCCGTGGCAGACCTGCTCGTAACGTTCGCTTGATTCGAGCAGCGCCTTGCTGGGGATACAGCCTTCATTAAGGCAAACGCCGCCAAGCGTTTCCCGCTGCTCGACAACGGCAACATTAAAACCGAGTTGAGCAGCGCGAATAGCGGCAACATAGCCGCCGGGACCGGCGCCGATGACGATAAGATCAAATGTTTCGGGCATGAAAAAATCTCCTTGTCAGGATAAAGGCGAAAGGATAAAGGAAAAAGGAATCTACCCTTTAACCTTGTTCCTTTGTCCTGCTTCTCATAATTCCAGTAGCATCTCTTCAGGATCTTCAATATAGGTTTTGATCTGCTTGAGAAAGCCGACCGCCTGACTGCCATCAATGAGCTGATGGTCATAGCTGAGGGCAACGTTCATGATTGGTCGGATCACGATTTCTCCGTTAATGACTACCGGCCTCTCCTGAATTGCATGCATTCCCAGGATGCCACACTGGGGAGGATTGAGCAGGGGGGTGGAAAGGACCGATCCGTAGACGCCACCGTTACTGATGGTGAAGGTCCCACCCTGTATTTCTTCCAGACCAAGCTTGTTGTTCGCAGCGCGTTCAGCAAAGTCGCGGATCACTTTTTCGATCTCATCGAAATGAAGTCGATCTGCATCGCGGATAATCGGCACCACCAGGCCTTTTTTGCCACCAACTGCAATACCGATATCGTAAAAATTCTGGTAGACGATGTCGCCCCCATCGATCCGGGCATTAACCTCTGGGTAGTCCTTTAACGATTCGACGCAGGCCTTGACAAAAAAGGACATGAAGCCAAGTTTGACGTCATGCTTGCGCTGAAAGGCTTCCTGATGATTTTTACGCAATTGCATCAGTCGCAGCATATCGATTTCATTAAAGGTTGTGAGCATGGCAGTCTGCTGGCGAACCGACAGCAGTTTCTCGGCGATCCGTTTGCGGATCGGGGTCATCGGGACCCGCTTGCTCCTCTTGTCATCAGCATTCCCCGCAGAGCTGGTCGCTGACGTGGATGCAGGTGCAGAGACTTTAGCTTCAGTTTTTTTCGGTGCCTCTGCGGGGAGGTCATCAACCAGAATTCGTCCGTCTCGACCGCTCCCTTGAACTGTCGACAGGTCGATATTTCTCTCTTTCGCCAGCTTTTTCACTGCCGGATTTACGGGAATATTCGCTGCGGCTTCCGAGTCTTCCGAGTCTTCCGAGTCTTCCGAGTCTTCCGAATCTTCCGAATCTTTCGAATCTTTCGAATCTTTCGAATCTTCCTCTTGCTCCTCGGGAGTTGCGACCGCGCCTTCTTTGAGCCGTCCAATCACTGTGCCAACCTCAACAGTCTCGCCCCCCTCGACGAGGATCTCCAGGACCCCGCTGGTCTCGGCTAATATGTCCAGATTGACTTTGTCCGTCTCGAGTTCCAGCAGCAACTCATCCTGCTTGACGCTGGATCCGTTTTCTTTGTTCCACTGCCCAAGGACGACTTCGAGGATCGATTCCCCAATCTCTGGTACTTTTATATCCATCGGAATTTGCCTTTCCTGTCAGTTTTCGAAGGCCTGATTGATGATCTGCTGCTGTTCCTGTTTGTGAAGGCGGTGTGAACCGACGGCGGTGCTGGCCGAAGGTTTTCTGCCAATATAGAGTGGTTCCCGGTCGAGCAGCACCGTCAGCATCAGGCGTAAATGTCTCCAGGCACCACTGTTGGCCGGTTCTTCCTGAACCCAGAAGTAGTCCACGTCATCCCTGTAATCGGCAAGGACCCGGTGCAGTCGTTCGAGATGCAGAGGGAAAAGCTGCTCGATACGAACCAGAGCGATGTCGGTCCGTTTTTGATCAATTCTGGCCTGCAACAGGTCATAGTAGATTCTTCCGCTGCAGAGAAGCACTCTCTTGATGCCGGAAGCGGGCAGGTCGTCTGCAATAATCTCCTGGAAGCTGCCTTCAGTAAACTTTTCCAGAGGTGAAGTGCAGAGTGGATTCCGCAGCAGCCCTTTGGGCGTGAAGACAATCAGCGGTCGACGGAATAGCTGCCTGATTTGTCTGCGTAACATATGGAAAAGCTGGGCCGGGGTGGTCGGATAGATAACCTGCATGTTCTCGTCGCCGCAGAGCTGCAGAAAGCGTTCAATCCGGGCGCTGGAATGTTCTGGTCCCTGGCCTTCATAGCCGTGGGGCAGGAACATGGTCAGCGCACTGCTGCGATCCCATTTGGTCAGGCTGCTGGCGATAAACTGATCGATAATGACCTGGGCGCCGTTGGCAAAATCACCGAACTGTGCTTCCCAGATGGTCAGGTCGTCAGGTGTTTCCACCGAGTAGCCGTATTCAAAACCGAGCACTGCAAATTCAGACAGCATGCTGTTGTAGATAGTAAACCGACTGTTATTCTCGGCGGCAATCTGCTGCAATGGAATATGGACTCGGCCATCGTTCATATCGATCAGGGCGGCATGGCGATGATTGAATGTTCCACGTCGGCTGTCCTGTCCTGAAATGCGTACGTTGCTCCCTTCATTCAGCAGTGTGGCAAAGGCCAGCGCTTCGCCGGTTCCCCAGTCGATGCTGTGTCCGTCATTAACCATCTCACGGCGTTTTTTCATCAGTGCCGCCAGCTTCTTGTGCGGGGTAAAGTTGGCTGGATAGCGAGTCATTTCAGCGGTCAGGTTGATCAGTTTTTCGCGAGAGACACCAGTCTCTTCAGGTTTATGGGTGTAGTCTCTCTCGATTCCCGACCACTTCTGCATAAAGCCTTCAATCTGTTTCTGCTCGGGACGGTCGAGCGCCGCCTGCAACTCCTGATCTATTTTTTTCTGCTGAGCGTCCAGGGTTGCAGCTGAAACCCCTTCGTCAATCAACTGTTGGCGGTAGATGTCGACAGCTGGGGGGTGTTTCTTGATCTTTTCATACATCATCGGCTGGGTGAAAAACGGTTCATCTCCCTCGTTGTGGCCGTGGCGACGATAACAGATCATCTCGATGACGACATCTTTGGCGAACTTCTGTCGGAACTCCAGAGCCAGATTCACGGCCTGCAGCAGTGCTTCCGGGTTGTCTCCATGGACATGGAAGATCGGCGCCATCAGGATTTTCGCCATGTCGGTGGGGTAACAGGTCGAGCGGGCATCGACCGGCAGGGTAGTAAAGCCGATCTGGTTGTTGACGACGATATGCAGAGTGCCGCCGGTCCGAAATCCCTCGAGCTGGGAAAGATTGAGCACTTCGGCAACCACTCCCTGACCTGAAAATGCTGCGTCGCCGTGAATCAACAACGGCATGACCTGCTGCATGCCTCCATCACCGATACCATCCTGCCGGGCGCGAGCCTTCCCTTCAACAACCGGGTTGACTGCCTCAAGATGACTGGGATTGGATGCCAGTGAAATGTGGATCTCTTTTCCGTTTGAGAAAGTCCTGTCGGCCGAGTAGCCTTTATGGTACTTGACGTCACCCTCACCGACGATACTGAATTCACTGTTGTCCTCAAACTCAGTGAAAATATTCTCCAGTGGTTTGCCGAATATCGTGGCCAGCACATTTAGCCTGCCTCGATGAGGCATGCCGATGATAACGTTGTTGATCCCCAGCTCCGAACCACGACGCATGGCAAAGCTGAGCATGGGAATAAGCGACTCTGCGCCTTCCAGGGAAAAGCGCTTCTGGCCGAGGAATTTTTTGTGCAGAAAACGTTCAAAGGCTGTGGCTTCCTGCAGTTTCTGCAGGGTTTTGAGTTTGCTTTTCAGGCTCAGTTCCGGATGGTTGCGGGTCGATTCCATCTTCTGCTGCAACCATTGGCGTTCTTCGAGAATCGTGATGTGGGTAAACTCCACCCCCAGATATCGATAGTAGGTATCGTTGAGAATTTCGATGATATCCTTCAGCTTCCCCTGTTGCAGAATGAAGTTCTCGACAATAAAGTCTTTTTCCAGATCCTCCCGGTCAAGCCCGAACTCTTCAAGACGCAGTTGTGGATGATCAAAGTGGCAGGGGGTTAGCGGATCGACGCAGGCCAGATAATGGCCGATGTCCCGGTAGCGATGGATCAGCTCCTGAACTGCAACTGCCTTGCTGTTGACTGCTGTAGATGTCTCATGACTTTGGCCGAGCTCAAATCCCTGAAAGAATGATTGCCATGCGGAATCAAGCTGGTCGGGGTTCTCTTTCCAGAGCAGGTATTGGCTTTCTAGCCACTGGGGGCTGGCGTTACTGTCTATACTCATTTTAAAAACCAATCAGAGGAGGAAATCTCAACAAGATTGCATTTTTTCATTCAATTTTTAACTGCTTGAAATTATAGAGTATCAGGCAAGGAGGTGCAAACCCGGAGAAGATTTTGTTTCAGCGGCACCCCAGCTCCAGATTGCATTGTGATGTTAAGGGTTCTTGCCACGTTTCAGAAAGCGTAGAGAAGTGATTCTCGTACAATTGGAACCCTTGGAATCTCAGGTGTTGCGAACTGAATGGCTTCCGGTGTTCGCGGAGCGGCTACTTTTGAAACATATCGCAGATTACGGGAATTTTGATGTTGTCCGGTCTTTTCGCCGCGACTGTCGATACGGCTCTCAGAGCTTCGGCAGTGAGCAGGGTCTCCCTGCGTCGTTGACCCGGACAAAAGTGATATGGGTCTTGAACACCCCATATTCTTCCGCAGCTCCCGGTTCAACAGCAAAAACATGAACCGCATAGGTTGCGGATGAGCGGCCATGAGTTTGCTTCTCAACCTGAAAGCGGAGGGTGGATCCGTTGTTGACCCGCTGAGTGAAGCGGATAGCGTCCATCGCAACCGTTACCAGGGTGCAGCCGGGAAAGTCGCGTGTGGCAGCCATCCAGGCAATTTCATCGACCCACTTAAGCATAACGCCGCCAAACAGGTAGCCATGGTGGTTGAGGTGCTCGGGTCGAACCAAGGTAAAGTTTTCCATGTTTTTAACTTTCTTTTCCGGACATGCCTGCCTCAAATTGTTCTTCTGCATGGTAGGATGAGCGGACCAGCGGGCCAGCTTCGATATGGTCGAAACCGAGTGCTTCCGCTTGAATCTTCAGTTCATTGAACTCTTCGGGCGGAAGATATCGATCGACCGGAAAGTGGACTTTGGTCGGTGCCAGGTATTGTCCGAGAGTCAGCACCTGACAGTCGACCTGACGGAGGTCTTTCAATGTCTGGATGATTTCCGCCCGTTCCTCTCCCATCCCCAGCATCAGACCCGATTTTCTGACAACCTGTGGGGCTAGCTCTTTAACGCGGGCCAGCAGTTTCAGAGAGCGTCGGTAGTCCGCCCCCAGTCGGATCTGCGGATAGAGACGCGGGACTGTTTCAATATTGTGACCCAGAACCTCAGGTCCGCTCTCAAGGATTGTTCGCAGTGCTTCTGCGGACCCCTGCAGGTCCGGGATCAGCAGTTCTACCCGGCAAAAAGGGGCCTGCTTTTTAATCTCGCGAGTCAGGGCAGCAAAGTGGGAGGCGCCACCATCGGCCAGATCATCGCGAGTCACCGAGGTGATCACCGCATGCTTCAGTTTCAATTCAGCAATCGCTTCAGCAACCCTGGCGGGCTCTTGAGGGTCGACGGGGAAAGGGGTGTCATTCCTGACATTGCAGAACTGGCAGTTACGACTGCAGGCATTGCCCAGAATCATGAAGGTTGCGGTCCCCTTGCTCCAGCACTCTCCCTGATTAGGACAGGCGGCACTACGACAGACTGAGTGGAGATTTTTTTCGCGATGATAGCGGTCGATGCGGGTAAAATTCGGTCCGGCAGGAAGTTTTACTTTAAGCCAGTCCGGTTTGCGGGGTTGTTGGTTTGACATAAGCGTCTGCACCTTCCAGCTACAGGTTTCAGGACAAAGGCTTTCAAAGTGAGGCCCGAACGGCATTGGAGCCGTCCGGGCCTGAGTCTGTCAGAGAGGTTTCGCCGGGCGATCTCTTCTCTGCCCCTTTTCTAAACCGGTTCGAAATTTGAGGTATCTACACCACACAGTGGGCAGACCCAGTCTTCGGGCAGTTGGTCGAACGGGGTTCCGGGGGCGATGCCGTTGTCGGGGTCTCCAGCTTCAGGGTCGTAGACATAATCACAGATAATGCAGCGGTACTTCTCCATTGGTTCCTCCTCGTTGAGAGTGTGTGGAACGCGATATTATCAGCTGAGAGAAAATATGACAAGACTGGTAACGAATGGAGCTGATTATTTCTCCCGCCCCCAGGTCAGATCAATCTCAACAGTTCCGCAACTGTCTTCTCAATCCCTTCAGCTGCTTCCTTGATGCTCCCCGCCAGCATATAGGCGGGTGAAGAGATCAGCTTGTTGTCGGTGTCAAGAACGAACTGGCTGACCGGACAATCGACATGTTGCGAGCCCATGCTTTCCAGCGCGTCAGCGGTGGCGACATCAGTCCCGATGGTCAGCTTGTGGGCCAGCTTGTCATCTCCCAGAACTTTGGAGATCAGGGCCGGGGCGATGCAGATGGCTGCCAGTGGTTTTTTCGCAGCTACGACCTCCCGAACCAGACGTGCGACTTCCGGGTTGACCTCACAGTCGATCCCTTTGAAGGCAAAGGTACAAAGATTTTTGGCTGCGCCAAAACCACCCGGAATGATCAGGGCGTCCAGATCAGCAGCCTTGATTTCGGCAATGTCTGTGATGTTCCCGCGGACAATCCGAGCGGATTCTTCCAGGACATTACGGGTGACACCAGCGACTTCTTCACCGGTCAGATGATTGACGACAGCCTGGTCGACGTTCGGGGCCATGCAGACCGCTTCGGCGCCGGCCCGATCAAGAGCAAGCAGTACGCAGACCGTTTCATTGATTTCACTGCCGTCATAAACACCGCAACCCGACAGGATCACACCAACCTTTGCCATGAGAACCTCCTTGTGTGCTGGACGAGGAACAGGCATGAAGACGTTTATTTCATGACCGTCAGATAATGATAAAATTTTCCGATCGGATGTCAAGTTTTGGGCAGATCAGTTGCGGGAATAAAAGATGGCTATGCCACGCGCTGTCTTCTCTCCGACAGCTCTCAAGCTGTGGAGCTCATTGGAGTCCCAGTAAGCAGAGTCTCCGGCGTTGAGGAAATAAACCTCATCCCCGTAGCAGAGCTCGACGTTTCCTTCAAGAAGGTAGAGAAATTCCTCTCCAGCATGTTGGACCTGTGAAAGCTGTTCGGCTTGATGTGGGTCAAACTCCATCAGGAACGGCTCCATATGTTTATGCTTCTTGCCGTAAGCCAGGGATTGATAGCGGTAGGGTTGTGGAGGCCCTTCAAGCCTGGGACGACGTCTGGTCGGGTTTTCCTCGCCGGCTCTGACCACCAGACACTTCTGGTTGTTATCCTCTTCTTGAAAGAACGTGTGGAGGGGGACGTTCAGGGCTTTAGAGATACGCAGCAAGGTTGCCAGCGGCGGAATGACCTGCTCATTTTCAATCTGCGATAGCAGCGGTTTGGACAGCTCGGTCTCTGAAGAGAGATCCTGCAGCGTCATGCGTCGTTCCTGGCGCAGTTGTCGAACCTGCTGTCCAATCTGGAGCTCTCTTACTTCTGCCCTGAATTCATCCATGATTAGCCTTTCCGGTGTTGATTAAAGTAAACAATTTTTATCTTCAGCAACATTGATAGTCAAGGGATTTTCATCGAATTGGCAGGAAGTTATCAGGTTGCTGATCATAAGAAAGAGTGGCTGGCTCAACCGTGGACCTTGTGCTATCCTGAATTTTTGCCGTGCTGCCACTCTTTGTCGGGGAGATGATCTGCAACCTTTACCTTGTCTGGTCACTTGATTTATGGACCGAGTCGATTTATCCCATATTCAGGCGGTGCTCTTTGATCTCGACGGGACTCTGCTGCAGGTTGAAATGTCTGCGTTTATTCCCCGCTATGTGGCTGGGTTGGCGGGGTGTTTCGATGACCTGATTGTGCCGAAAAAATTTAATCGAGCGTTTCTCAATGGCATTCGGGAACTATTTGTCGGGTCGACGGCTGGAGATACCAACGAAGAGCGTTTGCTGGCGGTTCTGCAGAATGATCTGGCGATCACCAGAGAAGAGTTTCGCTTGCGGCTGGCGCGCTTTCGTGATGAAGGAGCTGATGACCTGGCTGATCTCGTATCGGGAATCCCTGAGGCTAAAAAAGTTGTTGAGCTTTGCCGCTCACGTGGGTTGAAATTGGTTCTGGCGACCAATCCGGTTTTTCCGATGTTTATGATTGACGCGCGAAAGCGGTGGTCGGGGCTGGACGAAACCAGCTTTGACCACGTCTCCAGTTTTGAAAACAGCCGCTACTGCAAACCGAGCCAGGCCTATTTCGAAGAGGTTGCCGAAGCGATTGGCGTTGCCGCCGAGCAGTGTCTGATGGTTGGCAATGACAGCAATCATGATCTTGCAGCAACGAGTGCCGGAATGACCACTTATCTGGTAGATACCTATCTGGTCGAGCGGCCGGGGCGACGCTGGCCGAGTGACTATCGTGGCAACCATTCCGAACTACTGACTTTTTTGCGAAATCATCTGCCCCGTAATAGGGTGGAATAATTTGGGCTCATTCTTGCCCGGGATTGGTTAAAAATGATGAAAATATGAATATTTCCTTGCTGATTTTGCTTGGAATCAATAGAATCGTTATGAATTTTTTATACCAGCAACAACGTTTTGAAAATAAATCGGAGGCTGATTTCATGGCTAGACTGGTTGAAAACCCCGCTTTAGCATATCGACTGGCACGGGCGATTGTGTCCGATGTTGCTCTCTATAATCAGGAAAAGGTTGCAGAGGGGATCAAGAACGATACCATCTTTGATCTGATGACTGAAGAGCTTGACGAGGGGCGTGAACATTTCTATTCTCGTGTTTCAGCTGATCTTCCGGACCGGGACAATATGTATGATCGCGCGATTGTCGATGTCATGATCAAGCAAGCAGGAAAGATTGAGAGTACTATCTGGTAGATGGACATTTCCCGCCGACTGGTTTACCCCGAGGATCGGCCTTCGGAACGTTTAGACCGTTATCTGGCTGAGTGTCTTCCTGATCTGAGTCGTTCCCAGCTAAAAAAAATAATTGATGATGGTCTGGTTCTGCTTGAGCAGCAACCGGCCAAAGCTTCATGTAAGTTGAAAGGTGGTGAAGTCCTTCACCTGACCTTGCCCGAGCCAGTGCCGCTTCAGGCCCAACCTGAAAATATCCCAATCAATATCCTGTTTGAAGACGATCAATTGATCGTCATTGACAAACCCGCCGGAATGGTGGTACACCCCGCCGCCGGTCACCACGATGGGACTCTGGTCAACGCGCTGCTCTATCATTGTGATGATCTGGCCGGGATTGGCGGCGAACTGAGACCGGGGATCGTTCATCGAATCGATAAGGATACCTCAGGGCTGCTGGTTGCAACCAAAAACGATATCAGCCATCAGAGTCTGGCGGCGCAGTTTAAGGCACACAGCGTCAATCGGCGTTATATTGCTCTGGTACACGGTCTACTGCTTCAGGATAAGGGAGTGGTCGATCAGCCGATCGGCCGCCACCCGACTCATCGGCGTAAAATGAGCAGTCTCGCACGCAATAACAAGCGGGCCGTAACCAACTGGAAGGTTCTCAGCCGGTACGAGGACGATCGGCTGACATTGGTCGAATTGAGGTTGGAGACTGGACGGACCCATCAGATCCGGGTTCATATGTCAGAAATGAACTTTCCTCTGGCGGGTGATCCGATGTACGGTGGCCGGAGTCGCCTCCAATCAATCATGGATCGGGAGCTGCGTGGATTGATCGGAAAACTACCCGGGCAGGCACTACATGCGCGCCTGTTGGGATTCATCCATCCCTCTCGCGATGTCTACTGTGAGTGGACCAGCGCCCCCCCGACAGACTTTCAACTCATCCTGGATTATCTGGATGCAAAATATTCCCTGCCAGCCTGATGGCTGGTCAGGTAAAAAACGGAGCCGATTATGAAACTTTCCCGACAGGAAAAGATCACCTATCTACAGCCTGCCGGAATTAAAGGACAGGGTCTGGTCGCCGGATTTACGACCAGAAATGGCGGCGTAAGCCGCGCGCCCTACAACTCTCTCAATCTTGGATTCAATACGGATGATCAGCAGGTTCATGTGGAAGGGAATCGTTCGACCTTCTGTCGTGCCTTTGGCGTCCCTCAGAACCTGCTGCTGACGGTCAATCAGGTTCATGGCAATGATCTGCTTCTGATTGATGAATCGAATCCTGATTTGAGTCATTTTTTAAAGGTTGAGGTCGATGGTATTGTGACGAATCAGCCAGGAGTGATGATCGGCATTCTGGTCGCGGACTGTTTCCCCGTTTTGCTTTGGAATGTAGAAAAGCGGGTTGTCGCGGCGGTCCATGTCGGCTGGCGAGGTGCGGCGTCGGGAATTTTGAAAAAAACCGTTACCGCAATGGCAAAGCACTTCAATGTCCCAACCGACCAGATTCGGGCCGCCGTTGGCCCCGGAATCGGAGCGCACAGTTTTGAAGTCGATCGGCCGGTTCGTGATGCCTTCCGGCAGGGAAGTGGTTTCTGGAATGAGATTTCCAGTGAGGTCAGTCTGGGGCACTGGCAGGTTGACCTTGGCTTGAGCTGTCGCTTGCAGTTGGAGCAGGCCGGTTTGAGACCTGAGTTGATCGAGGGGGACGCGGAATGCACCTGCTGTCATCAGGAATTATTCTTTTCTTATCGACGGGACCATGGAAAAACCGGCCGGCAGCTTGGTTTCATTATGCTGGCTTAGATCCTCAAGCGGAGAAATGACCACTCAAGGGAGTCGCATTGCGGCTCCCTTTTTTTGTTTAGCGTGATAGTATTGTTACGTTTGTAACGTTTTTCGGGCGGTAAAAATCATCCTTATTTTTTTAAAAAATGAGAATTGTTCTTTAAATAGACTGTAGATTGAGAAATATGTCAGATTTGCCCTGTATACTGCGTACAACAATTTAGAGATCAACCCGATTTTGGGGCCAGGAGGGGGGAGGCCCCCATCTTCTAAACGGAAGATGGGGGCCTTCTGGCATTTTAAGGCTTGGGCTGAATTATTTTTTAAGTTCTCTGATTACTTACGCCAGAAAGATGGAAGGAACAGCACCAGTACGGTGAATAGTTCAAGTCGGCCCATCAGCATACAGAAGATCAAAATCCCTTTCCCTACGACCGGAACATGTGCAAAATTATCGGTCGGGCCTACCGAGCCGAGGCCAGGACCGATATTGGACAGGCATGCGAGAACAGCTGCTCCACCTGAAACCAGGTCCATCCCGCAAGCCGCCATTAAAATCGACGCGGTAACAAAGATTCCAACAAAAAGTGCGAAAAAACCGAGGATTGCCTGCAGTACCTCTCGGTCGACCGGGCGATTTCCAAGCTTGACCAGACGAACCGCCCTTGGGTGGATTAAGCGGAAGATCTGGACCTGAGCGTGCTTGAACAGCAACAAAATACGCGCAACCTTGATGCCGCCTCCCGTTGACCCGGCACACCCGCCGACAAACATCAGCAGAATCAGAGTGTATTGCGTGACAACAGGCCAGATTTCATAGTCGGCGGTGCCGAAACCGGTCGTGGTCAGGATTGAAGTCACCTGAAACAGGCTGTAGCGCAGGTTTTCACCCAGACTGTGATAGATGCCTCCGTTCCAGTTGAAGACCAGCAGCAGCAGCGTTGCAAACAGAGTAATCCCAAGATAGCAGCGAAACTCCTCGTTGCGGTGAAAGTCTCTCAGTCGCCCGCGCAATGCCTGGAAATGGAGAGTGAAGTTGACACCGGCCAGGAACATGAAGAGGGTGATCACCCCATCAATATACGCGCTGTCGTAGGCTGCGACTGAAGCATCCCTGGTAGAGAACCCGCCCGTCGCCAAGGTCGCGAAGGCGTGACAGATGGCATCAAGGAAGGTCATCCCGCCGAGCATCAACATCAGGGTTTCAACGGCAGTCAGCAGCAGATAGACGCCCCAGAGCATTGTTGCCGTATCCTGGATACGTGGCTTCAGGCGGTCCGTCGTCGGGCCGGGAACCTCTGCTTTGAAGAGCTGCATTCCACCGACGCCAAGCATCGGCAGGATGGCCAGGGAGAGGACAATGATTCCCATCCCCCCCAGCCAGTGGGTCAGGGCACGCCAGAACAGCAGACTCTGCGGCATCCCCTCGATATGCGTCAATATGGTTGAACCGGTGGTGGTAAAGCCACTCATGGTTTCGAAAATCGCATCGATTGGCGATGGGATGGCCCCGGAAAAGAGATAGGGGAGTGAGCCGAACAGAGCGAAAAAACTCCAGCCGAAGGTGACAATGGCAAACCCTTCTCGAACCGACATGTCCTTGCGGCTTTTACAAAATCTGAAGAGAAGGCTACCGATCACCAAACAGGTCAATGCCGAGAGAAGAAACGCCGACCAGGCGCCATCTCCGTAGTAGAGAGAGAAGGGCAGCGGTAGCAGTAGGGTGCCGGAGAGACAGATCAGCAGAGCACCCAGTATGCGCAGGGTCAGAGTCAGATTCATCTATTCGAAAAACCTCTCGACCTTATTTAATGAGCCGGGCAGCGCAAAGATGACCACGCGATCTCCTGCCTGAAGGCGGCTATCGCCGGTCGGGATTTCGTATTGCTGCCCACGGACAATGGCACCAATAATGGCTCCACGCGGGAAGTGAAGATCGCTCAGCGCTGTGTTAAGAATCCCGCTACCCTCTTTGATTTCCAGCTCCAGAACTTCCGAATTGCTCCCTTCTATCGTCGCTACGGAGATGATTTCGCCTCGTCGGACAAATTTCAGGATGATCGATGCCGCAGCCAGTCGTGGAGAGATGCAGGCGTCAATCCCCAGTTCTGAGGCCAGCCCGATAAGTTCCGGTTTACTGACCAGGGCAAGGGTGCGTCGGGCCCCGTTCTGGCGAGCCAGCAGGCAAGTCAGGATATTGGTTTCATCTTTGTCGGTGACAGCGATAAAAACATCGGCATTTCCGATCCCCTCGTCCTGCAAGGTCTGAATGTCGCTCCCTTCGGTATGTAGCACTACTGTCTTGGTAAGCGATTCCGCCAGTTTCTGGCAGCGGGCCTCATCCTTTTCGATCAGTTTGACTTCAAATTGCAGGCCTTCCAGCCCTTGCGCGATCTGGCGCCCGATGCTGCTGCCACCCAGGATAAAAGCTCGACGATGACGTCTTTTCTCTTCTTTTTTGGTTTGAAGCATATATTGAATGGCGGGCAGATCGTTCTGGTGGGCAAACAGGTAGATACGATCTCCTGCCTGGATGGAGTCTTCTCCACGCGGAATGATGGTCTCTTCACCACGATGAATGGCAACAACAACAAAGCGATAAATACCGCGAAGTTCGCCAAGTTCCATCAGAGTCAGGTCGCATAGTGGGCTTTCTTGATCGATCCGGTAACCGAGAAACTGGACCTGTCCCTCAGCAAATGCAGCAACATCAAAAGCACCTGAACTGCAGGCGATCTGGACCATCTCCTCGGCGACGGCGTCCTCCGGGTTGATCAGCAGATCGATGCCCAGCTTTTCCTTGGACAGGACAGCGCGTTGATCTTTATATTCAATGCTCCTGGTTCTGGCGACGCGGGTCGGAACCTGATACTCACGGGCGAGCAGACAGGCGAGGATATTGACTTCATCAAAATCGGTGACAGCAATGAAAATATCAGTATCTTTGATTCCGGCCTGCTCAAGGGTTTCAGCGCTGGCGCCATTGCCGGTAACGCCGAGAACATTGAGACGATTCTGCGCCCGTTCAATGGTTTCTTCACTGTGATCGATCAAGGTCACCTCATGACCTTCCCGGGAGAGTCGATCACAGAGAAAGTATCCGACCTGACCGGCACCGACGATAAGAACTTTCATAAATATTTCCCAAATCAAGGAGCGCTGCCAGGCAGCTGTTGAGCAGGCAAGCAGACAACATCGCATAATTGGTGGAAATGTGCAATAATCTGCTCTGCTTGGCCCATTCGAAAGGGGCCTGAGGCTACGGTCTAACTGGTTGAATGATAAGGAATTGAGTATGGATTTCGGCATGGAAGTCAGCGAGGAAAGCATTCGCCGTGAACGTGAGAAAGCGCGTGAACTTCGTAAGCAGAATTGGTGGAAAAACAAGATTGCTCAAGGCGTGTGTCATTACTGCGGGAAAAATTTTTTACCCAAAGAGCTGACTCTTGATCACATCGTCCCTGTCGGACGTGGTGGACGCAGTACCAAGGGGAACTGCGTGCCTGCCTGCAAGGAATGCAATAACCAGAAAAAGCACTTGCTACCGATAGAGTGGGAGGGTTATTTGAAGAGGCTGAAGAAATCCTGATCAGCGGGTGTATTATTAAGTTTTGAGAGAATGAAGTACGAAACCTGACTGATCCCTCGGCAGCCCTTTTCCAAGGCTGAGGTGACGTTGATGAAAAAACATCAAAGAAAAGGCATCCTGCTCTCCTGTCTTGCCTGGGCGACCTTGCTTTTGCCATTGTTCACCACTCATCTCTGTTTTTTCATCTCTGCATCCTACGAACATATCCCCTGGTGCAACCCCTATTGGGACCAGTGTGTTTCAATCAGCGCGACCGGGAGACAGCTTCCTGAAAAGCTGATTTTCAAATCCGGCATGATAACAACAGCTTTTATCTCCCTGTTGCTCTGGTGGGGTGCCGGGCAGTGGTGCCTATTGTCCTTTGGAGATAAATTCAGTCGGTCACGCAAAGCGATGCAGGTGCTTGGATTGCTGGCGGCCCTGTTTCTGATTCAGTACACATTGGCGCTGGGAGAAGCAGGCAATGCCTATCGAATGCTGCGTCGCACCGGGGTGATATTGACAATCGCATTTACCTTTATCTCTCAAGTGTTAATGACTCGTTTCATCGGTGTGATGATACAAGAGCAGGGAAAGAGATGTCTGGTCCGTCTGCATCAAGCGATGTTGACTTTGCTGGTTGTTCTGCTCACCACCGCAATGTTCAGTCTGGTTCTGGATGTGATGCTGGGCTCAGCTTACAAGAATATTGATGACGCGTTCGAGTGGATCATGGTTCTGATGCTCTATCTCTATTTTGGCTTGCTGGCATCTGTTTTTCACAGGCAACCGCTACGGCTCAGGGTTGAGCCTGCTGGAAAAGACTCTATGTAGCGACTTTAATGCTCTGCCCTCTGCCAGAATCGGGCGTCGATATCTCTTACTTCTTGCCCCCATCCCGACGAACTGGCATAGTGCCGCCCATGCGAAGTAAAGCCTTTAATCTCTATTC
>DATFMC010000095.1:0-39269 GCA_035267105.1 Geopsychrobacteraceae bacterium | reverse complement strand
CTCGGTGGTGAGCTGATGGATCGGACTTACGGCGAGTTTCAGGGTGAGATGGACATGCTCAACCGGGCCTTCTGCGAAGTCATGATGGAAGGGGATTCTTCGGGTCGAATCTTCTCCTTCCCGATCCCGACCTACAACATTACTCAAGGGTTCGATTGGGATAGTCCCCGTTTTCAGCCGATCTGGGAGATGACCGCTCGCTATGGCATTCCTTATTTCAGTAACTTCATCAACTCCGATATGGATCCTGAGGATGCTCGCTCCATGTGCTGTCGGTTGCGGCTCGATAATCGCGAACTGCGACGACGGGGCGGTGGTCTGTTCGGCTCCAATCCGCTGACCGGATCGATTGGCGTGGTGACGATCAACCTGCCACGCGCTGCTTATCAGGCGGAGGATCGGACCGGTTTCTTTAACCAGATCAGCCATCTGATGAAGCTGGCTTTTCAATCTCTGGAACTCAAGAGAAAGCAGCTGGAAAGGTTCACCGAAGAGGGCCTTTATCCTTATAGTCGTCACTATCTCTCCGGTATCCGGGAGCGAAGCGGCAACTTCTGGGATAATCATTTCTCGACGATCGGCCTGATCGGCATGAATGAAGCCTGTCTCAACCTGATTGGGACCGGGATCGACACCGAGGAAGGGCACACCTTCGCCCAGATGACTCTTGATTTCATGCGTAAGCAGCTGGAGGCATTTCAGGAGGAGACCGGCCATCTTTATAACCTTGAAGCGACGCCCGGCGAGGGAACCAGCTACCGATTGGCCAACCGCGACCGGATTCGCTTCCCGGACATTGTCACTGCCGGAACCGACGAGCCGTACTACACCAATTCGACCCAACTGCCGGTGGGCACGACCGAAGATATCTTTGCGGCTTTGACCCATCAGGATGGGCTGCAGACCCTCTACACCGGTGGTACCGTCTTCCACGGTTTTCTCGGCGAGAGGCTGGAGAATCCGGAGAGCGCCCGGTTGTTGGTTCGACGGATAGCGGAGAATTTCCATCTGCCCTATTTCACACTCAGCCCCACCTTTACTATCTGTCCGACCCATGGCTACATCACCGGCGAACATTTCGCCTGTCCCCATCATCACGAGGGGAAGGCCGCCTAGGTCTGTGATCCGCTAATTATATTGCTTTGAAGCAGAGAGGGATTGTTATGGCAACCAAGTGCGATGCAAAAACTGAAGTTTATTCAAGGGTCTGCGGATTCTTCCGTCCGGTCCAACAGTGGAATCGCGGCAAGAAGGAAGAGTTCAAGGACCGTTCTGAATATGTCGTTGGCAAGGAAAAAAACGACTGAAAATGCGGATCAAAGGTTTTCAGGGAACCAGTCTGCTCGATTTCCCCGGCCGACTGGCCGCCCTGGTTTTCACCGGTGGCTGCAATCTGACGTGCCCCTTTTGTCACAACCCCGGTCTGGTTCTCAATCCTGGACAGTATCCTGATTATCCGATCGATGAATTGTTGGTCGATCTGCGTCAGCGTTCCGGATTTATCGATGGCGTCGTCGTGTCGGGCGGCGAGCCCACTCTGGAGCCAGGGTTGGAAGGTTTCCTTTCTGAAGTGAAGCAGATGGGACTGCAGGTCAAGCTGGATAGCAACGGCCTGCTGCCGGATGTCCTGCAGCGATTGCTGGGCCGAGACCTGATCGATTATCTGGCCATCGATCTTAAAACATCCCCCAATCGCTACTCTGAATTGCATAATCATGCCATCGAAAGTGGCCCTCTTCTCAAAACGATCAGCTTGGCCAAGTCTGCTGGCTGTGAATACGAGTTCCGCACCACTTGCGTGCCGGGACTTGTAGACGCTGATGACATCAAGGCTATCGGCAAGGCGATTAAAGGGGCACGACTTTGGGTTCTGCAGCAATTCGCACCGCACCATTCTCTTGATGAAACTCTTCGCGATGTTGAACCCCATTCCTCACAAACCCTCAGGTCGCTCTCCACCCTCGCCGCCGATTATGCGGCAGAAATCAAGGTGCGGGGCGATACGCATTAAGTCTGGTGATAATTCCCCATAAAAATGTCGTATACGATTAACTGCCTGAAAAACTTGAGCAATCTGCCTTGACCGATCCATTCCGGAGTGATAATCTTCGTTACACGAAATCAGCAAACCGTCACACGAACACTTCCGTCACACTTTAAGATCAGGAGTTGCTGTTAATGCATATGGCTGATGCTTTGATCTCCCCTGTCGTCGGGGGAACCATGTGGGCTGTTGCGGCTGGAACAATAGCTCTCTGTTCCGAGCGGTTGAAGCGCGATCTGGATGATCGGAAAATACCGTTAATGGGGGTGATTGGCGCTTTTATCTTTACTGCGCAGATGATTAACTTCGCCATTCCCGGCACAGGCTCAAGTGGCCATATCGGCGGTGGGATGATCCTTGCTGTCCTGCTTGGTCCGGCGGCCGGTTTTATGACCATGGCCTCGGTATTGACGGTGCAGGCTTTGTTCTTCGCAGACGGCGGTCTGTTGGCACTTGGCAGCAACATTGTTAATCTTGGTGCATTGACTTGTTTTATCGCTTATCCTCTGGTTTTTCGGCCTCTGGTCGGGCATGAACCAGGACGTGTTCGTCTGTTTCTGGCTTGCCTTTTCTCGGCCGTTATTGGATTGCAGCTCGGCTCGTTCGGGGTTGTGCTCGAGACCGCAGTCTCCGGTGTGTCTGATCTACCATTCGGTTCTTTTCTGTTGCTGATGCAACCGATCCACTTGGGGATCGGCCTGATGGAGGGGATTGTGACGGCATCGGTGGTTGGATTCGTCTGGAAGGCTCGTCCAGAGATACTGGCATTCAGTTCTTCTTCATCAAGCGCCAGTCATTTCTGTCGCAAGCAGGTACTGGTTCCCATGCTGGTGATGACTTTGTTGTGCGGCGGTCTGTTGTCTGGATTTGCCTCTACTCAGCCCGACGGACTTGAATGGTCCTTGGAGAAAGCGGCTGCGGATAGCAAGATTTCAGGTTTCGGTTTAACCTCATCTTCTTCTGTTTTCAGTGAGTTACAGAAAAAAACAGCAATTCTTCCCGGCTACCGTTACCCGGATAAGGAGACCTCAGACGTGCAGCAGGCACGGTCAGGTGGAACTTCGCTCAGTGGCCTGCTTGGGGGGGGATTGACTCTGTTGCTGATTGCGTTGGTTGTCGGGTTGACACGACTGGGGCAGAGGCGTTCGGTTCCGATTGCACGATCCTGAAAAAAAATATCCGGGATTCTACAAGAAACGCCGCTGAGCTTTGCGCTCAGCGGCGTTTCTTGTTTGATTTCAACCGATTATTTCTCCAACTTGTGACAGAATAAGCAGCGAAATTTGGGGGGGTGGTCTTCTGGAAAAGTCACCTGTTCTTCGTTGTGGCAATCCTCACAGAATTTTTCTGCAGCTTTTTTTCCGTCAGTTTCAACCAGAGAGTAAAACTTCTGGTGGATCTCATCAGTCGGGACCCGTTTGGTGGTCTCTTTCGGGGCGGCCAACAGGAACAATATTATGGCCAGTGCTCCGAGCAGGAGCATAATGTCGCGCTTTTTCATGGATCCTCCGGAAGTCGGGATTTCTTAAAGTTTCAGTCAGATGCTGTCGTATTCTGCAACAAGGAGGCGGGCAAGGTCAATCCCAGGGCACAGGTGAAGAGTCCAGAAGTTTTTTATTCAGATTGGACAAAGAGTAAATAGATGAAGATGATGACGACAATAATGCCGCTCCCAATCAGGATTGAGAGTCCTCCTCCGGCAATCCCCTCGACGCCAGACCCTTGTTTGACAGTGTAAGAGACGGCAAGAGCGAAGCCACCAATCCCAACAATGAATGCGGAGATGACTCTCCAGCCGAGAAGATAGGTAACGGCAATTACAATGGCAAAGGCACCGAGAACATAGGGGTTGCTGCTGAGTTCGTCAATATTCCAGGCCGCTAGTTGTTCTATGATCTTATCAGTCCGAAAATCTTCCAGGTAACCAAGAAATTCCGTCCAGGTCATAACTTCTCCCTCTCGGTAATAAATTTATGTGGATATTAGAACATTTTTGTCATCGATGCTAACAGTTTTTGTTGAGTACAAAAAATGGATAATCGTTTGAAAATCTTGACTTTAAATACCCCCTTATCTACCATGTCATGCTGATTTCAAGGTAGCGGAGCATTCCTGGACAAGGCCAGGAATGCTGCGCTTTTTCAATCTGTCGGGTACGTTTTCAGTTAGGGAACACTTTTGCTGCATCGAGCTATTGGAATCTTCGATTCAGGTGTCGGAGGCTTGACCGTTTATAAAGAGATTATGCGGCTGCTCCCGGAGGAGGACCTGCTCTACCTCGGGGATACTGCTCGGGTCCCTTACGGGACCAAGAGCGCAGAAATCGTCAAGCAATATGCTTTGGAGGCCGGTTCTTTCCTGGTCGATCAGGGCGTTAAACTGCTGGTGGTCGCTTGTAATACGGCGTCTGCCGTCGCTCTGCCCGCATTACGTGAAAAATTCCAACTCCCAGTCATCGGTGTCATTGAACCTGGTGCTCGACGGGCAGCATGTAGTCGGACCGGCCGGATTGGTGTCATCGGAACAGAGGCGACTATCGCCAGCGGACGCTATAAAGAAGCGATCACTGCATTGTTGCCGGCCGCCGAGGTGTTCTCCCTGGCGTGCCCTTTGCTGGTTCCGTTGGCAGAAGAGGGCTGGACAGAGAATCAGGTGGCACAGCTGGCGGTGCGGGAATACCTGGCTCCACTGAAACTGAACAATATTGATACCCTGGTTTTGGGGTGTACCCATTACCCGCTGCTGCGCAATGTCCTGCAACAGGAGCTAGGTGCAGGAGTAACTCTGGTCGATTCTGCCGAGGAGACCGCCGCTACAGTTGCCGAACTGTTCCGTCAGCAGGGGTTAGCCCGGCCTCAGAGTGGGGGGCGAAGAGCTTATTATGTGACGGATGTGCCAACTCGATTTGTACGAGTCGGGCAGGGATTCCTGGGGCATGAATTGTCCCATGTGCAGCAGGTCAGGGTTGGGCCATGAGGGTTGAGTCAAGAGGATCCAGGTTGGAATTATGAAGAAAAAATTATTTGTAATTTTTTTACTGAGCCTAATCTCGTGTGCTGTGACGATCTGGCTTCTCCAGCCGGAAAAGCAGAAGGAACCTCAGCGACCGGTGCCGATCAAGGTTGAGGTCCTGCCGCGTGAGGCGCTTCTCTATTTTGCTGATCCGGAAGGGCGTTACCTGGTTACTGAAACTCAGCAGATCTCCGGCTGCAATGAGGATAAGGACTGTATTAAAAATATGTTCTCGGCGCTCGTGTCCGGTCCGCAGACCGATCTGCTACCGATTCTCTCCTCGCGGGTCGTGGTTTTGGGAGTTGAACTGCGAGACGACCTGGCTCTGGTCGATTTCAACAGCGCTTTCGTGCATTCTCACCCTGGCGGTAGCCTCTCGGAATTGCTGACAGTTTACGGACTGGCTAACAGCCTGACAGTTAATTTTCCATATCTGAAACAGCTGCAGATCCTGGTGGAAGGTCAGACTGTTGCCAGTTTGAAGGGGCACATCAGTCTGATTAACCCGATCAAGGCGGATTTCAGTTACAGTAATCCTCCAAGGACAGGTGCCCCAGAGGAGAAGAGCGATGAGTAATTTCAGAAAAGCTTTACAAGAGCAGATTCTGATCCTTGACGGGGCGATGGGAACCATGCTCCAGGAGCGTGGTTTGCAACCTGGAGCCTCGCCGGAAGCGATGAATCTGGACGCTCCAGAGGTTGTTGAGGCCGTCCATCGAGAATATGTTGAAGCCGGAGCGGATATCATCGTCGCCAACAGTTTCGGTGGTAGCCGGACCAAACTGGCTCACTATGGTTTGCAGGATCAGGTTCAAAGGATCAACGGCGCGGCAGTGGAGATTGCGCGTCGGGCCGCTGGCCCGGAAACTTTTGTGGCTGCCTCTATCGGTCCGACGGGACGGTTTCTTGAGCCGATTGGCGACGCTGGTTTTGATGAAATTGTCGCAATATTTGCTGAACAGGTTCAGGCGTTTGTTGCCGCTGGCGCAGATCTGATCAGCTTTGAAACCTTCCTTGATATTCGTGAACTTCGAGCTGCGGTGATTGCTGCCAAAGAATGTACGGACCTCCCCTTGCTGGCGATGATGACCTTTGATGATGGCGGACGATCTGTCTTGGGAACGCCGCCAGACGCTGCTGCAGTGACCCTTGATGGCTTGGGTGTTGATGTCGTCGGTTCCAATTGCGGGCTTGGGATTGAAGGACTTTATTCAATCCTTGAACAGATGCGCGAGGTGACATCCTTGCCATTGATTGCTCAGGCGAATGCCGGCTTGCCGGCACTGGTCGACGGAGAGACGATTTTTCCCGGCACTCCCGAGGAGATGACAGCTTACCATCAGCGCCTCGCCGCGCTCGGTGTGCGCGTGATCGGCGGTTGTTGCGGGACCACTCCAGCTCATGTCCGGGCGATGAAGGATGCTCTGACCGGGTTGGACCATAGCTGGAAGCCGCCAGTTCGTGGAACTTATCTTGCGAGTCGTAGCGCCGTAGTGTCGATTGGTCTTGATCTCCCATGCGCGGTCATTGGCGAGCGGATCAATCCTACTGGAAAAAAAGGCTACAGCGAAGAACTGCGACAAGGAAAGACGGCTTACGTCAGACGGGAAGCGCAAGAACAGACAGCGGCAGGCGCTACTCTGCTTGACTTGAATTGCGGGGCTCCGGGTGTCGACGAACCGCTGGCTCTGGAGCGGGCTGTCTATGCCGCCAGCGGTGTCAGTAATGCGCCGCTGGTTCTTGATTCCTCCGACCCTGAAGCGCTTGAGCGAGGACTTAAAGCTGTCGATGGAAAGGTTCTTATCAACTCAGTTTCAGGCGAACAGAAAAGCCTGGACGCGGTCCTGCCATTGGCTCGCAAATATGGAGCGGCCGTCATCGGTTTGGCTCTCGATGGGCAGGGAATTCCTGAAACAGCCGAAGGGCGGCTCGATGTCGCGCATAAAATTCTTAAAGCTGCTCAACTGCATGGTTTACCCTCGTCCGATGTGGTGATCGACTGCCTGACTTTGACCGTCTCTGCAGAACAGAAAAGGGCGATGGAATCATTACGCGCATTGCGCCTGATCCGTGACCGGCTCGGTTTGAACACGGTTCTTGGCGTCAGTAATATTTCCTTTGGCTTGCCGAGCCGGCCGATTCTCTCTTCGGTCTTCTTTGCCATGGCTCTGGAAGCTGGCCTGGGCGCGGCGATCATTAATCCGAAAGATGAACGGATGATGGACGCCTTCCGGGCAGCACAAGTGTTGTTGAATCAGGACCCGCGGGCAGAAGCCTATATCAACCATTACAGTCACAAGATCGCACCGGCTCAGATGTCTGACGCGACTGCAGGGCCGACCGATATCCGCCAGCAGTTGACAGCAGCGATCATCGAGGGAGACAGTGATGGGGTTGTTCCGCTGATAGAGGCTGCGCTCAAACAGGGGCTGGATACGCTGGAAATCAGCAACCAGGGACTGTTGCCGGGTCTGGAAGAGGTCGGGCGTCGTTTTGGCGCACAGCAGATTTTTTTGCCGCAAGTGATGCTCTCTGCAGAGACCATGCAGCTCGGTTTCGTGCGCTTAAAACAGGAACTGAAGGGGCAACAGCTCGCCAGCCTTGGCAAGATCCTGATGGCGACAGTCGAGGGGGATATTCATGATATTGGCAAAAATATCGTCTGCACGCTGTTAGAGAACCATGGGTTTGAGGTTATCGATCTGGGAAAAAATGTATCGGCCACAACAATTATCGAACGAGCGCTTAGTGAACAGGTCGATGCGGTTGGTCTTTCGGCTCTGATGACGACAACCCTCAAGCAGATGGAGGTGACCGTCGAGCGGTTACGCGAGGCGGGGGTCAAGGTATTCACCATGGTCGGCGGGGCTGTCGTGACTCAGTCTTACGCCGATGAGATTGGCGCGGATCTCTATGCGAAAGATGCCCTGGAAGCCGTTGCCAAAATCAAGCAGTTGCTGCAGTTGTGAATAGAGCGTTCGGTCTTTTCGCTGGATTGAAATCCTTATATTTTTCAGACCGGTAAGCAGGTTATTGCGCCATATCGCGTACTGTGTTAGTTTTTCTAATTGCTCTGTTTTTTATAGGGAGTCGGGTATGATCGTTGGCTTTAATCATAATATGACCCATCGCGGGATCTGTTTTCACGTTCAGACCGAAGACAGCGGGATCAAAACCCCACATCTGATTACACTGCTTTATCACGGCGGCACGATTATCACCTCTCAGAAAACCTCCTACGCCGATATCCTCAATGTTGATAACCTTGAAGCAGTCATTGAAGATTTGGCCAAGGAGCAGCACAAGGGAATGCTGCGGCGCTTAAAGAAGGGTGAGTTTGATCAACGGATTATTGAATACGGCATCAAAATCACTCCTCTGGAACAAGCCGAGAAACCGGAAGCTTCCTCCGTTGAAGCCACTGCTCAAGCCTCTTCTGCTACTGCGCCTGAAATGGTGGTGGTAAAAGCGGGATCCGCACCAGCCATCGACTTCCCCGAACCCGAAGATATCTCACTTGATGATGCTGAACGGGCATATGAAGAGAAGCTTGATCCAGAGAAGAACACCGATCTGGATGACCTTATTTTTTCCTACCTTACCGGAGATGAAGAAAAAGAATAATCATGTCTGACTTTCGATCTGCCTTCAACTTGCCGGTATCCCCTGTGCTTTCTGCGCGGGTTGCCGGAAATCAGCGGGGAGGGGTGTTGCTGTTTCTGTTGGTGGCCGTGACGATTCTCGGTCTGTCTGTCGGAATTGCCGGGTCGACCTGGACTTCCATGGTGCAGCGCGCCAAAGAAGAAGATCTGCTCTGGAAGGGGAATCAGATCGCCAAGGCAATCGGAAGTTACTATCAGACCAAAGGCGCGCCGGGCAAGCCGCTCGTTTATCCAAGAAGTGTCGATCAGTTGCTGAAAGATAATCGAAGTCTCAGCGCCAGTCGTCACCTCCGTAAACCCTACCTGGACCCGATGACCGGCGAGGATTGGGAATGGATCAAGGCTCCCGAAGGCGGTCTCAAGGGGGTTCGCTCAACCTCGCAAAAGAAACCTTTCAAGATGGATGGCTTCCGCGAAGAGAACAAGTCCTTTGCCGGGATGTGGCAGTATCGTGACTGGGAGTTTATTTACCAGCCACCGAAAACAGCTGCAAAGAAAACAGCGACTCCGAATAAAACCGGGGTGACCACTCCCGGAACCACCTCGCCGGGAGTAACGCCACCGGCAACGACGCCACCGGCAACGACCCAATAACGCCCGAACAGTGCCGGAGTTGGCGACGCCGAATCCTGACCGTTTCCAGAGAAAGAGCTTTCCAGGAGATCGCCCTTGTTTAAAAGCGTCATCAGTCGAGTCATCCTGCTGAATGTCCTTTTGCTGGCTTTTGGCATCGGAACCCTGTCACTCTTTCATCTGCATCGCGAACAGAACCACCAGATTGCGGTCACGCAAAAGAGCGCGCGCCTGCTTCTCGCAACCATTGAAAAGTCGATTTTCAATTCAATGCGTCTCGGGGATTCAGCAGAAGTGCAGGCCATCCTTGAACTGGTCGGAGGCAGCCACGAGTTGGAGGGGGTGCGGATTTTCAGCCCGTCCGGTCAGATTCTCAAATCTGCCGACCCCGAGGAGATCGGACACTGGACCAATCCTCAGGATTTCAGCCTGTTTCAGCAGAAGGCCACAGAGGGATTTTTTCAGTCGAAGAGCGGGGTACGAGTGCTTTCGATGATCAGCCCGATCGTCTCTGATGATCGCTGCTTCAAATGTCATGGTAAAGACCGCAAGGTTATCGGCATTCTCAATATGAACTTCTCCCTCGAGGAGATGTACGGCCAACTGCGCGCCAGCAGCCAGATATTTGTCTTCTCCACCATCGCGATTATTGTCCTGCTGGCCGCCGGAATGTCTTACATCATGATTCGTCTGTTGAGGCGACCCCTCGAGCAGATCACCGGCAGCATGTGGCAGGTTGAAGAGGGGAACCTCACGGTAAGGATGGCGCCGAAGAACAATGATGAAGTCGGTCGGCTGATGCTCGGTTTTAACGCCATGGTCAGTAATCTGGAACGGGCCCAGTCGGAATTGCAGAACATGCATTCCCAGCAGATGGAACGGGCAGACCGGCTTGCCTCTATTGGCGAAATGTCCGCCGGGCTGGCGCACGAAATCAAGAATCCGCTGGCTGGAATCAGCGGTGCGATCAGTGTCCTGTCCGATGATTATGCCGACCAGGACCCGCGGCGAGAGATTTTCAACCAGATTCAGGATCAGGTCCGCCGCCTGGATAAAACCGTCAATGATCTGCTCTATTTTGGCCGACCGGGAGACCCCGAGTTCTCCTATGCCGACATAAACAGCCTGCTCAGGCAGACCCTGCTCTTTGTCTCTCAGCACTCCGAGGCAAGGAATATCGGTCGGGTTGAAGAGCTTTCTCCAGAGTTGCCACCTGTGTGGATAGATCAGAAACAGGTTCAACAGGTTCTGCTCAATATCTGCATCAATGCATTGCAGGCCATGGATGGTAGCGGGACGCTTTCAGTGCAGACCAAAACCGTCAAACATGGAGATAAAAGCTGGGTGCGGGCTGAAATCCGTGATAACGGCCCCGGAATATCACTGGCCGTACAGAAACAGATCTTTACCCCCTTTTTTACGACGAAAACTCGGGGAACGGGATTGGGGTTGTCTATCTGCCGCCAATTGATGGAGAACAATGGCGGCAATCTGCAGGTTGAAAGTCAGTTGGGCCGTGGCAGTTGTTTTATCCTGCATTTTCCGGTCGTGGAAAACGTTGAAATCTGAGATGATGGTAAACTTGATATCCTTTAAGTCATCAAAGGTTCGATCACTGAACCGACGAGGAGATGCGGAACGTGCGCAGATATAAAATACTGGTTGTCGATGACGAGCACCTGATCCGCTGGTCGCTGGAACAGAACCTGAAAAAGCAGGGTTACGATGTCCTGGCCTGTGGTTCCGGCGAAGAGGCTCTCCGGCTGGCGCAGGAAGAGAGTCCCGATCTGGTCCTGCTCGATATCCAACTGCCGGACATCAATGGTGTAGAGGTTTTGGAGCGGATTCGGGACATAGATGAAGAGATGATCGTCATTATGGTGACTGCCATCGGAGTCCTGGAAACTGCCGTCCGGGCGATGCGGACAGGCGCATATGACTACATCAACAAACCATTCAATCTCGACGAATTAGCGATTGTCATCAAAAAAGCCCTTGAAACCCAGGAGCTTAAACGCGAAGTTGCACAGCTTCGAACCAATCAACCGAAAAAATTCAATATCGACTCCATCGTCAGCGAAAGCGACGATATGACCCGCATTCTCAATATGGTCTACAAGATTGCCCAGAGCGATGCCGGGACGGTCTTGATTCAGGGCGAGAGTGGCACGGGGAAAGAACTGATTGCCAAGGCCATCCACTATGAAAGCGCTCGCTCTGATCGACCGTTTGTTGCCATAAACTGTGCAGCTGTCCCGGAAACGCTACTGGAAAGTGAGCTGATGGGGCATGAAAAAGGTGCTTTCACCGATGCCAGGGTTCAGAAGAAGGGTCTGTTCGAGATTGCCGATGGTGGCACGGTTTTTCTTGATGAGATCGGTGATATGCCGCTGTCGATTCAGGCCAAACTGTTGAGAGTTCTGGAGGATCGAGTCTTTCGCAGGGTCGGTGGGACCAAAGATATCCATGTCGATGTGCGGATTGTATCGGCCACCAATAAAGACCTGCTCGTTGCCATTGAAGAGAAAGCCTTCCGCAACGATCTCTACTATCGTTTACAGGTCATCCCCCTGTTGCTGCCACCACTCCGGGAGCGGCGCGACGATATCCTGCCCCTGACCAGGGCCTTTATAGAAGATTTTAATAAGGAGTTCGGCAAATCGGTCAAAGGGCTTTCTGTCCAGGCGGAAGAATTTCTGCTCGCTTACGACTGGCCAGGTAATGTTCGCGAACTGCGCAATGTTATAGAACGGGCGATCATTCTGGAAAGCGATGAAATCATGCAGCTTGAACATCTGCCGCTTGAAATAGTATCAAAGTCGACCGCAACACCAGACGTCGGTTCATTGACTTTCATCCTGCCTCCGCAAGGGATCGATATCGAAGATGTCGAACGGGAACTGATAAACCAGGCCCTGCAGGCGACCGAAGGAAACCAGTCGCAAGCTGCCAGAAAATTGAACCTGGGTATTGATGCGTTCCGTTATCGAATGAAAAAATTCAAGTTGCTGTAGGGTCACGAAGGGTGACGGAAGGAGGGGATCGACGAATAATAAGTGGATGAAGCTCAGCCAGATGTCTTCCTTTGTGATCTTGTTTGCAGGGTTTGAGCAGCCTGTTACCGACCAGCGCTTTAATAAATGTTTCTGGCGGGTTAAGTTGTTTTTTTAATGGTAGCAACCCTTGCAGACAAATGTGCCCCCTTACTTCTGCGCTTTGTTGATCACCTCGTGAATCGCTTCGGCCATCAGGCGATAGCCGGTGGCATTGGGGTGAATGGTGTCGCTTTTCATGCTGTTGTCACCAAGCAGGTCGACCAGGATCTCCCCCTCGAAGGGAATTTTTAATTCTTTAGCCATCTCCGAGTAGAAGTCAGGTACCGCGAGTCCCCAGCCCAGTTTCGGTACGCCGAGCAGAATGACATCTGCGCCACTTGCCTGAATCAGTTCAACCATTGACCTGAGGTTTTCTGCGGTTTTCTCCTGGTCGAGCCGGCGTAAGAAATCGTTCCCGCCGTGGCAGAGGACGACAAGGTCCGGGTTGTGTTTCTCCAGTTCGTCCGAAAGTCGATTGCGGCCAGCTGCGGAGACTTCGCCCGGGATTCCGGCGTTGAGTACTTTTCTTTCAAGCAGTCCGCTCAGAATGCTTGGGTACGATTGCTCTTTCTGTGCGCCGGTGCCATGGGTCAGACTGTCGCCAAAGGCCAGTATCACAGCGTCCCGTGCAAGCGGTTCGATAGTCGGGCCAGAGTCACAGCCGGGGCATAGCCCGACAAAAAACAGCAGAAAAAAGATAACGAAACTATTCAAGCGCATGATAGTCCTGTCTTTGGTGATGTCAGTTGCTCAGTCAGTGGTCACTAATCCGTTCTTTTCCTCAGTTATATCCTCCAGATAAACCGTCCGGCTTGGGAAGGCGATCTCCAGTCCCATCTCTTCGAGAATGTCCATGATCTTTAGAAAAACGTCCTGCCGTGCATCCAGGTATTCCTGCCAGACGGTGGTGCTGGTGAAGCAGTAGACCATGATGTCGAGAGAGGATGCGCCGAAATCGGTGAAATTAACCAGAAAGAATTCCTGATCAATGGCCGGATGGTCACGCAGCATCTGACGGATCTTGCCGACGGCCTCTCGCATCTGATCGGAACTGGTGGCATAGGTGACGCCGACATTCATCTTGATGCGGCGTTTCGGCATGCGACTGAAGTTGTCGATCGACATATTCATCAGCACACTGTTCGGCACCGTGATCTGGGTTTTGGCAAAGGTGCGGATTTTCGTGGAGCGGAAGCCGACCTCTTCGATGGTCCCTTCCAGATCGTCAGCCTTGACCCAGTCGCCGATGGCAAAGGGGCGGTCGAGCAGGATCATGATCGAGCCAAAGATGTTCGAAAGGGCATCCTTGGCTGCAAGGGCTATTGCCAGTCCTCCGATCCCAAGGGATGCGAGCAGACCCGAGATGGAATAGCCGAGGTTCTGCACCCCCATAATAAGGGCCATGACAATAATAAAGATGCGAAGTGATTTACGGATGAACGGTAGCAGGTGGTCATCCAGGTCTGTTTCTGTCTGGGTGGCCCATTTCTGCAACAGCGAATCGAGAACATCGACCAGATTGTACAAGGCCCAGGCAATATCGAATGCAATAAGAAGTTTGACGATCCCTTTGACAATCAGGTCCAGGGCTTCCTGGTTCCCGGGGATTTGCAGGAGTTCAACGGCAATGTAGAGTCCGGCGATAACAGCTAAAAATTCAGCCGGTTTGCGAAGAGCCCCAAGGGCGCGATCATCGTAGTCGCCTCGGGTCCGTGTCGCAATGGGTTGAAGCACGCGGATGAAAAACTGTCCAATCAGTTTTTTAACGAAAAATGCGCAAATCAGTGTAGCGATGGCGGCGGAAAAATGGCCCAAACTGATTCCTAAAAATGTCTGATCAAGCTGGGCGAACAGTTCTGTCAGGGCATCCATGCTTCACTCCTTGGGCCGTGTGATGAGCGATCGATTATCGGGGAAAATGTAAAGTTTGGCAAGGGTGGGAATGTCAGGCTTTGCGGATGTTATTGCTTCCAGATACCAACTTTGGCTTTTCGCGCACTCTTTTCTGCAGCGAGGAACTTCTGCTTCAAACGGAAATCGAACCGACGGTAAACGGTGGCCAGGCCATTTTTTAATAACAGGAGATTCAGAAGGTCTCCCTCCGGCAGGTAAACATAGGCGAGGGTGCGGCCGAACTTGTCTTTCTTCTGCTCATCAAATTCAAGAAGAACCTGCAGCCCTTTTACATTCCGGACATTGAAGTCGAGCGCAGCTTTGGCGATTTTCCGAAGCCGTGCAGGGGGAATCTGGTGTCGTTGACTGTAGTAATGGTCGCGAGCAGAGCCTTCTCGTTCAGGTGTGTCGATTCCGATCAGGCGAACCTTGCCGATTCCGTCGACCATGAGGGTGTCTCCGTCGTAGATCCAGCTGACCATGCCTGTGGTCGGCGCTGCGCAGAGCGGTGCTGTCCAGAGCAGAACGGAAAGTGAGAGCCAGAGCGCGAGGGCGTTCAGATGGATTAACGACCCCATAACAGCCGCGTAAAGACTCCGGTGAAAAATCCCCAGACCAGATTGACAAGCAGGACGATAAGTGGTGTAAGCAGGCCGAGTTTTAACCCCCCTTGTCCAAGATTCATCTGGTAGGGAAAAACGACGAAGAGCATGGCCAGAGTTGGCAGCAGGCTGCACCAGAGCGCTTTTCTGACCCAGTGACGGCGAGAGCGGACCAGGCTGACGGAGAAGAAGTAGGGGATACCCCAGAGCCCCCCCCAGATTAACCTGGGATAGAGCCAGGCGGAGGTTAACACGGGCGCAAGTTCGACCCCGGCCATGGCAGTCAATCCCCAGCCACCGATCATCCAGATAAACAGGCTGTTGGCGAGACCACCAATGACTCCGGCACTGAAACAGACGGCGAGAAGAGCGCTGCTTTTCGGCATGATACCTCCCTGGCTGGATCTTCTTGAAAGTTCCTGATCGCCAATCTTTTCAACGCTTCTTCAGGAAGCCGTTGTCCGGAATCACGGGAACATAAATAATCTCTCATTCTCAGGTTTTGGGCAACGTCTCGTTCATGCTGCCGGTTCGGTAACCCTGAAGGTCGAGAGTAACATAGATAAATCCGGATTTCTTGAATTCTGTAACCACTGCTTCACGCAGCTTGTCGTCGAGCAATCGATGAATTTCATCCGGCGCGACCTCAATCCGTGTTATCTCCTGATGATAACGGACGCGATAGTTTTGAAATCCTTTCTGCCGCAGAAAGTTTTCGCAGTGGTCAATTTGAGCCAGACGCTCGGCAGTGATACGCGTTCCATACGGGAAGCGAGAAGAAAGACAGGCAAAGGGTTGCTTGTCCCAGGTCGGAAGGCCCAACTGGCGACTTAATTCCCGGATTTCATTCTTGGTCAGCCCGGCTTCCAGCAGAGGGGAGCGGACTTCCAGCTCCTCTATCGCGTCACGGCCGGGACGGTAGTCACTCAGGTCGTCAAGATTGGAGCCGTCGAGAACCGTACGATATTTCAGCTCTGCTGCTTTTTCCAGACAGAGAGAGAAGAGCTCATGCTTGCAATGATAGCAGCGCCGCGGTTCATTCTCAGCGAAGCCAGGAATCTCCAGCTCGTTGCTTTCAAGCACCAGTTGCTCAACCCCCATTGAGGTGGCGAGTTTGACGCTCTGTTCGAATTCGAACGCTGGATAGGTTGGCGAGGTTGCCGTCAGCGCCAGAACTTGTTGAGGGCCAAGGGTATCCGTCGCCACCCGAAGCAGGAACGTGGAGTCGACGCCGCCGGAAAATGCAACCAGAACAGATTTCATCTCCTGTAACATCTGCTGCAGGAGATGAAATTTTTCATCCAGAGTCGGTGGGGCTGTTTTTTCAGTCATAGATTCCGGTCGAAAGATAGCGCTCTCCGGTATCGCAAAGGATTGTTACCACGGTTTTTCCTGAGCCAAGCTGCTGCGCCACTTTACGAGCGGCGAAGACGTTGGCTCCCGCTGAAATCCCGCTGAAAATGCCTTGCTCACGGGCTAGTTGGCGTGTGGTGGCGATGGCCTCGTCATTGCTGACGGTGATGACTTCATCATAGATTGAGGTGTCGAGAGTGTCGGGGATGAATCCTGCCCCCATCCCCTGGATTTTATGTGGTCCGGCATCTCCGCCCGAGAGAACCGCAGAATCTTTCGGTTCTACTGCATAAATTTTGACATCAGGGTTCAGGCGGCGCAGGACTCGCCCAACACCGGTGATGGTTCCACCGGTTCCGACACCAGCGACAAATGCGTCGATCTTGCCGTTGAGGGCTGCGACGATTTCCGGCCCGGTGGTCTCCTCGTGAACTTTCGGGTTCGCCATGTTTTTGAATTGTTGCGGGAGAAAGGCTCCCTTCTCCTCAGCCAGAGACTCGGCTTTTTCTATTGCTCCGCGCATGCCCAGGTTTCCTGGAGTCAGTACCAGTTCCGCGCCGTACACATTGAACAAACGCCGGCGCTCCAGGCTCATGGTATCCGGCATGGTCAAGATCAACTGGTAGCCTTTGACGGCAGCCACCAGAGCCAGGCCGATGCCCGTGTTGCCGCTGGTCGGTTCGACTATCGACATGCCCGGCTTGAGTTTTCCGCTCTGCTCGGCGTCTTCAATCATTGCCAGAGCGATACGATCTTTGACACTGCCTCCGGGGTTGCTCCCTTCCATCTTTCCCCAGATGGTTGCTTCGGTTTGCGCGGATGCACTGTTGACGCAAACCAGCGGGGTGTTCCCTATCTGGCCCAGAGGGCTATCGCTTGTTGCTTGAGGCATTGCTTCCTCCTGAATTTATTGCTGTGTCGGACGCTTGACAGCACCCCGGAAAACAGTGCAGAACGGTTCTTGGTTCTGCTAGATAAAATACATAAAGCGGTGATCAAGTTCTTTTTCCAACCCCATCTCTTTCGCTCTTTCACAGAGCGTTTTGAGGGTTATCGACTGAAAATATTCACCTAGAATCCGACTGGCTTCCGCCCAAAGCGGTTGGGTGATGCAGTGGCTGCCGAACTCACAGGAGTCAGACGGGGTGTCGGCGTTTTTACGCAAACCTTTGACACAATTGACCAGCAGGAGTTCGCCTTCAGCGGCAAGAACAATGTCCTCGACGGTAATTTCGTCAACGGGCTTTGCCAGGCTGTAGCCTCCTTGAGGGCCACGACGGCTTTTTAGCAGTCCCGCTTTTTTAAGATCCTGGAAAATCTGTTCAAGGTAGCGAGGAGAGATCTCCTGGCGTCGGGAGATATCTTTGATCTGAGCGGGCAGGGTGCCTGCATGATAGGCCATGTCAAACATGGCACGAACCCCATAGCGACTTTTTGTAGAAAGCTTCATCGGTGTTTTCCTCCGTTAGGTTTTGTTGGATGTACTATAATTAAAGCCCACCTTGGCTGTCAAGAATATTATACGTTCTTTTGTGGGGTTAGTGGGGAGAGGTTACCCATAATGACGGTTTTTTGTCGTTAAATTAGGCTTGTGGTCAGGTTGAACCAACACAAAAAATAAATTTTATATATGTCTTCCACACTGAGGTGTTCAATCTTCAATGACCGTCTGTTTCTGCAGGCGCTTGTAGTAGAAGTTTTGCCCATAAAGTACTGCAGCCGGATTATGACCGGTGACACGGTCTTTGACGATCAGAGTTGAAACCGGTGCTTGTGAATGTTTGGCAAACAACATGTCGTGTCCGACGCAGAGGCCTACTATCAGGTTCATATCGGTCTTTATCTGGTTCAAAAGCCTGGCTTGCGCTATTGGATTGCAGGCGGGTTCGAAGGTTCCAGGGCGAACCTTCTCCTGCTCCTTTAATCCCAATGCCAGCTTGTCGATACTTCCCGCTTTACAGCAGACCGATTGAGGTTCAAGCCCTTGGGCCTGAAGAATCTTGCTGAGGGTATTGGTCTCCTCCAGAAGTCCGATACAAGTGGCGATGCCGATTTTATGGTAGCCCATCATTTTTGCCAGTGCGATGGTGTCTTCAACGCGAGTCCAGCGAGCATTGACGGCATCGCTGCCTGGAACCGGTTGATAGCAGAGTCCTTCAACCCGGGCGGCAGTCATGGCCAGCCTGGCATCCTGATCGTCACCCTGATAGCTTTGGAAGGCAGCGTCTATGATTTCCGCTTCACGTGTACTCGGACAATATCCGGGTTCCTGCTTTTTTTCTTTCGGGTCACTCCAGCAACTGGTCGTCCCCTGTTTCTGAAACTGGCTGCTACAGTATGAACAAGATAGGTGCGCTGGATTCCTGGTGCTCATGGCGTATCTCCCGAGTGAATAATCAGTATCAGCAGATTACTGATTTATATGCATGAAGAGTGTGGCAACTGTTGTCGTCAGTCACGTCAAGTGTAGCTCAAATCTCTTTCGGTCAATTTACATAGCAGGCCGCTGATTTAAGCTGAACAATTAGAGCGATAATCAGAGCGGTTTCAATCTGGTGCTACCGAATGTGTTAATGACAATTGCCAGGACTATCGCAGGGAACGATTGAATCATAAAGATATCTTTCACATGCGATTTTCTACGAGCTTTAGCTGAGCGTGTTGGCAGGTTGCCTGTTGACACAGTAAAACACGCATAAGGTATTGTGTATATATTGAAATTAGCATTTTAAAATCTTGAGCACAAGTCTGATAATTGTTATTCATGATAATTCAGCGTAAACTGTGTGAATGATCAACTTTACTGTTTAAAAGGAGTGTCGCCCTATGAGAAGTGGTCTGTTTTATCTCGATTTTACGGTTCGGGATTATGAGTGCGACATGCAGGGAATTGTTAATAATGCGGTCTATCAGAACTATCTAGAGCATGCCAGGCATGAGTACCTGAAGGGGGCGGGGTTCGAGTTTTCTGAATTGATCCTCCGCGGGATTAATCTGGTTGTGGTTCGCGCTGAACTCGACTATAAACGGTCTCTGCGGAGCGGCGACCGTTTTCAGGTTCAGGTTCGACTGGAGAGAGCGTCCAAATTGCGCTTTGCATTCTTGCAGGAAATCTTTCGCCTGCCGGAGAGAAAATTGATTCTCAAGGCAAAGGTGGTTGGTACCGTACTCAATGCGGACGGCAAACCGCAACTCCTGGACGAAATGGTCTCTCTTCTTGATGATTCCGTTCTCGGACTTTAAGCGGAAGCGTCTTTACGAAAAGTCTCTAAATGTTTGTTTCTTAGTCAAAGTTTGCTTCTGGGAAAAGTTTGCTCAGCAGTTATCCACATCTCTTGTTGATAACTGCTTTGTTGCGTGGCTGCCAAGCAGAAAAGTATTCACAAATACAGCCATTTTAACATTATGCCTATATTTTGTGCAGTTATATAAGTTGTTTAAAAACAGGTAGTTGGGGATTATTTGAAATAACTTAAGGTTCTTTTCGGGTACATATTTCAATTTTTTTGAAGATGGCTGTCGGGAGGGCCGGAATGCCCCGGCTCTTGTTGACAACTTAGGTAATAATGGCACGAAAAAAGCTTAACCCACGACTGGTTACGGTTTTTTCCGCGACTTATGCCCGCTTTTTCTAAGGCGATACCGTGAAATGATTCAGCTGCCGATGAGCTCTCTTTTTGCTGAGAAACTTGACAGGTTCGTTTCCAAATATCCTCTTCCAGGGAGGTTCTGATGTTTGAAATAGGTCGTAACAATAGTCTTAAAATTAAGAAAATAGACGCCAATGGTGCATGGCTTGCTTCTGAGTCAGGGCCGGTGCTGCTACCTGCTCGGGAATGTTCTCCAAATCTCCGGCTTGAAGACCTGATCGATGTTTTTGTCTATCGTGATTCTGCGGAGGCTCTGACCGCAACCTTGCGGAAACCGAAAGCGCAGGTCGGTGAGTTTGCTCTCCTGCAGGTTAAGCAGGTTGGCAAGTACGGAGCGTTCCTCGATTGGGGTCTGAGTAAGGACTTATTGGTTCCTTACGCTGAACAGAATGAAAAGATGCAGGAAGGTCGAAGCTATCTGGTTAAGGTTTGTCGAGACAGCCAGGGCCGGGTGGTCGGGACAGCAAAAATCGACCGCTGCCTGGTGGCTGATGAGATCGAACTAAAAGAGGGGGAAGAGGTCGATCTGATCATCTGGAAGTTTACCGAACTTGGGGCCAAGGTGATCGTCAATAATCTTTATGAGGCTGTTCTTTATCGGGATCAGGTCGGCAGCGGCCTGAAACGAGGAGATCGCCTCAAAGGTTATATCAGTCGCATTCGGGAAGATAAAAAGATTGATGTCTCTTTGCGCAAAAGTGGTGCGGAAGGGGCGGCTTCGGCGAAAACGGTGATCATGACAGCGCTTGCCGAGACAAGCTTTCTCCCCCTGCACGATCAGAGTCCCCCTGCTGACATTCAGCAGAGGTTAGGATTGAGCAAAAAGGTCTTCAAAAAAGCGATCGGCGGTCTTTACAAGGATGGCCTGATAGAGCTGCAGACAGACGGTATTCGGTTGAGATGATTTTGAGTGTTCAGCGCGCAAGTAGCAGAGGCTCTCTGATTCGCACTTGTCCTGTGTTTTGATTATTTTCCCATTGATTGAATCTGAAAAAGCCTCACCTGAATCCAAGGTGGGGCTTTTCTGTTTTGAATTAATTCAAAAATTTGTCACTGAATTCTTTGAATGGACACACATGCTTTATTCGTGGTCGGCTCAGCAGATCCCTTGTTATTTGTTATCTTTTACAGAGGCAGTGTCTGGTGATTATCGTTCTGTAGCTGTCGATAACCAAAGGAAAGGACAATTATGGACAGTCAGACTTTATGGGAAAACATTAATTATTATTTCAAGGAATTTATCCTTTTCAAAATTCAGGATGTCGGGATCACCATCAGTCATCTGGCTGTGGCCGTTGTCGCCGTTATCCTGTCGATGTTGCTCTCCAAGGTTGTCCGCTCAACCCTGAGCCGTCACGTTTTCAACAAACTTGATATAGACAAGGGGCTGCAGTACGCGCTGTTGCGGTTTGTGCACTATGTCATCCTGATCATTGGCGTTTATATCGGCCTGAAAACAGTCAACATTCCCCTTGGGGCGATTGTCGGTCTGTTTGCCGTCATAGGTGTCGGAATCGGCTTCGGGCTGCAGAACCTGGCATCAAACTTCATCAGCGGAGTCATTCTGTTGTTGGAGCGACCGATAAAAATCGGAGACCGGCTCGAATTCAATGACGTCTGGGGCGACGTCAAACGGATCAATCTGCGGACCACCTTGATCCAGACCCCGGATAATGTCGCGATTATCGTTCCCAATTCGAAACTGCTGGAAAATGAGGTGATCAATTACAGTTATGGTGACCCGAAAATACGCCTGCAAATTCCGGTCGGTATCGCATATGGCTCCGATTGCGACATGGCAACCAAGATCATGATCGGAGTTGCCCGTGACAATGGGCATGTCATGGAATATCCAAAACCGAAAGTGTGGTTTCGTGAGTTCGGAGATTCGTCACTGAACTTCATACTGCTCTGCTGGATTCCCGACGTCGTCTCCAAGTTTGATGTGGTCAGCGAAATCAACTATTCCATAGACCGCGCCTTTCGGGACAACAAGATCGAGATCCCCTTTCCGCAAAGAGACCTGCACCTTCGTTCGGCGGAAGCTTTGGTGCGGTTTTCAACTGACCCGCAGACAGAGCAGGACAGCATTGATAGATAACCTTATCAGGAGGACGTAGTGAAACTGGCGCTGGATCATATTGTTTTGAATGTTGTGGATATTGAAAAAATGCTGACTTTCTACACCGATGTAATGCAGCTCCCTGGCGAGCGCCTGGCGGCCTTTCAGGAAGGAAAAGTGCCTTTTCCTTCGGTGCGGCTGACTGCCGATACGATCATCGACCTTTTCCCGAAGTCGCTCTGGGGTAAAACAAACCCGGATCAGGTTTGTCGTCCTAATCTCAACCATTTTTGCCTGGTCACGGATCGACCGGCATGGGAGGGCTTGCAGCAGCGGTTGCAGAATAAAGGGGTTCCGATTGACGATGGGCCGGTCAAGCGTTGGGGTGCGCATGGCAGTGGGATCTCGATCTATATCCGCGACCCTGAGGAGAACGTCATCGAAGTGCGCTATTACGATACGGACGAACTGGACAGACCGTGCCTGCTTGACTCATGAACAGAGGTTCTCAGCACAACTCTGCTTGTTGACGCCGGTTGTTCAGCATTCACTCAAGAAAGGAGTTGCTCACATGATGGACGACAAGCTGAAGGATTCATCGTTGCTGCGTGACGCTGCGTATATTGATGGGGAGTGGGTTGCTGCTGACGATCGATCAACGCTTCAAGTCACCAACCCGGCAACCGGTGAAATCATTGCTCAGGTCGCGAAAGTCGGGGCAAAGGAGACGTCCAGGGCAATTTCCGCCGCAAATGCCGCGTGGACAACCTGGCGGAATCATACTGCTCAGCAGCGCTGTGACCTGCTGCGCAAGTGGCATGATTTGATCTTGCAGCACCAGGATGATCTTGCTCTGCTGATGACTCTGGAACAGGGCAAGCCGTTGCAGGAGGCGCGGGGTGAAATTGCTTACGCCGCTTCATTTATCGACTGGTTCGCCGAAGAGGGGAAGCGCATCTATGGTGACGTGATCCCGCAGCATGATCAGGGCAAACGACTCCTGGTTCTGAAGCAACCGGTCGGGGTGTGTGCCGCAATCACCCCGTGGAATTTTCCTGCGGCGATGATTACCCGCAAGGCCGGTCCGGCACTGGCGGCCGGGTGTACTATGGTTGTCAAACCGGCATCGGCGACACCGCTCTCCGCTCTGGCTTTAGCCGAACTGAGTTGCCGAGCGGGCATCCCGCGAGGGGTGTTCAATGTCGTCACCGGTTCGGCAGAGGTGATCGGCACCGAGCTGACCTCGAACCCGCTGGTCCGCAAAGTGACCTTTACCGGGTCGACCGAAACCGGAAAGAAGCTGCTGGTCGCTTGTTCCGACACGTTGAAGAAGGTCACCATGGAGCTGGGAGGCAATGCACCCTTGATTGTCTTTGATGATGCCGATCTTGATGCGGCGGTTGAAGGGGCGATTGCCTCGAAGTTTCGTAATAACGGACAGACCTGCGTCTGTACCAACCGGTTCCTGGTTCAGGCAGGTATTTACGACGAGTTCTGTCGCAAGCTTGTCGAAAAAGTCGGAGGACTGAAGGTCGGCAACGGACTTGCCGAAGAGACGTATCTGGGTCCGCTGATCAATCGGGCTGCCGTCGAAAGCGTTGAGAATCATATTGCTGATGCCCTTGACAAAGGGGCGGAACTCATCTGTGGAGGGAAAAGGCACAAGCTTGGCGGCAACTTTTTCGAGCCGACGGTGCTGACTGGCGCGACCGACGAAATGAGCATCGCCGTTAACGAAATCTTCGGTCCTGTGGCTCCACTGTACCGTTTTGAGCAGGAAGAGGACGCGATCAGGTTGGCCAACGATACCGACTACGGGTTGGCATCGTATTTTTACACCCGCGATCTGGCGCGCGCCTGGCGGGTCAGCGAAGCGCTCGAATACGGCATCGTCGGCCTCAACACCGGCCTGATTTCAACTGCTGTTGCCCCGTTCGGCGGTATCAAGCAATCGGGCCTCGGCCGCGAAGGGAGCAAGTACGGGATAGACGCTTACCTGGAAATCAAGTATCTATGCATGGGTGAGATCGAATGACATGTTCTGTTTCAATTCACCATGCCTGGATATCCTGTACGCTCCTGAATCAGAGGGTGACATTTTTTTCAGCTGTCAATTCGACAACCGATCGCTCGGCAGGCGGCCATCGACCCGAGGCAGTTCTCAACCTGCCCAAAGCCGTTTTGTTTCAGGATCGAGGCGGCAATAATCGCTCTTTGGCCGCTACCGCAAAAAGTGATGATCGGCCGGTCATCTGGTAATTGATTGAGCTTTTCAGGGAGCTCTCCCAGGAAGATATGGCGACTCCCGGGCAGTCGGGCACGATTGACCTCCTCGTCTTTACGGACATCGAGCAGAACGAGATTCTCATTGCTATCAAGACGCTTTTTCAGGTCTCCGGCATAGAGTGAAGGTATCGTCTGATATTCTTTGCCGCTGATTTCCCAGGCGTGCAGTCCTTCATCCAGAAAGCCGCGGATTTTTTCGTAACCGAGGCGAACCAGATAACGTTTTGCCGTTTCGACTTCACTGAAATTCTGCACGACAATACAGATCTCTTGATCATAGGGGACAAACCAACCTGCGTAGGCCGGTATCATGTCGAGCGGGATCGCCAGGCTGCCGGGGATACTGGCCCCGGAGAAGGCTTCGGCGCTGCGCGTATCAAGGACCAAAAAGCCGTTGTCTATTGCTGTCGTAAACTGTTTGGCATTCAGGGGTCGGGCATGTGGCAGGCTGTTGAGCCGTGGTTGACCCTTCAGGTTCAGTTGTTCCATCTGTTTGAAATAGGGTGGTGAGTAATGCTTCTCAGCCAACTTGTTTCTGATGAATGTTTCACGACTGTCAACTTGCAGCGCGGGATTGTACATACGCTCGTAGCCGATACTGGAAAATTCACGGGAGGCCATCCCCGAACCGCAGACCGAACCGGCGCCGTGGGCTGGATAGAGCAACACTTGATCGCCCAGAAGCAGCAATTTTTTGAAAATGCTGTCGAAGAGCAAGCCAGCAACCTCCTCAGCTCGTTCAGGGAAGAAGTCAGTTCGACCGACATCTCCGATAAACAGGGCGTCGCCGGTAAAGACCGCCAGCGGTTGATCGCTGAAACTTTTGTCCGCAAGAACCAGTGAGATACTTTCATCGGTATGACCTGGAGTTTTCAGAATACGTAGTGAAAAATTGCCGAATTCATGAAGGTCACCTTCATCGACCGTCTCGCCATACTCAAATGGCAGATCAGAACCATGGAATATTGTCGCTCCTGTCATGTCGGCCAGTTCACAGGATCCGATGACAAAGTCTTCATTGCGATGAGTTTCATAAATGCGGGTGATCTGAGCCCCTTCACGATCGGCAATTTCACGGTAAATATCACAGTCTCGACGCGGATCGACAACAAAGGCGCTGCCAGCATCACCAGCGATATAGGAGAGTTGGGCCAAGCCCTCGGAACGTATTTTCTCAAAAAACATAAGGCCTCCTGATGCTTACGATTTAAGTCGATCGCACTGAAAATATCGATCCCTGCACGAATCGGGTTATCGCTAGCCAGTGCCGCCAATCAGGACGAAAGTCACCATTCCGCCAACCAGTACCAGCATGAACAGGTAAACGATTCCCCGTTTAAGGCTCAGTTTGCTGCCGTGAGACATGCCGTCCTCTGTTTGTTCCTGGCGGTGCTTGCGGTGCAGAAAAATCATCGCTCCGGTGACCGAAATGAACAGTAGATTAAGCCAGAATGTGTAGTCGATTTTGAACTGAGCTGTTTCCGATACGGCGTGAGCGCTTTCCGGTGTAATCCCCAAGAGATCGAAACTGTAGTGCAGGAGCAGTGCGGTGACGACTATAGAGACAAGCATGATCCCGGCAATATAGAGCGCCACCCTCCAGCCGTAGTATTTGGCGTTGACTGCCACCAGTGGAGGAACCATCAGGTCGGAATAGATGAAACCCATGATCCCTGCGAACAGCACTCCGTTGCTGTTGAGGACCGTGGCCAGCGGGATGTTGCCCATCGAACCGATGAAGGTGAGTGCTGCGACGAAGGGTGCGATCAGGGCGTTTTCAATTACTCGTAACCATTCCGGCACCGCTGTGGCGTCAATGAGGAAAATCTTCGCCCAGAGAGCTTGGGGAACGAAGACCGCGACGAATCCGGCGATGGTGAAGCCGATCAGAATTTCCTCCCAGACCATCTGCCATTCCATCACGAATTTGTGCCCCACAAGCTGCCATCCCTGGCGACTGCGGATGCGTTTTTTCCAGTCGAAATCATCGTCCTCGTCCGCGGCTTCTTCCAGGTTTTTCCTGGCTTTATCGATCCACTGTTGCGGGTAGGTCAGCCTGATCAGCAGGCTGCTGATGGCGATGAGAATGATGCCGCCGACGATCTCCGCTGCCAGAAATTGCCAGCCGAGGAAGATCAGAATCAGAATGCCCAGTTCAATGACCAGGTTGGTGGAGGCAAACATGAAGGCGACCGCCGCCACGAAATGCGCCCCTTTGAGCAACAGGGCGCGGGCCGTGGCGAGTGCTGCGAAGGAGCATGAGGATGATATTGCGCCGAATATCGACGCCAGGGACAGGCTCTTGAAGTCAGGTCCTCCCATGTAGGGAGTCAGGCGCCCCTTGGGGACAAAGGCCTGAATCATACTGCTTATGAAATAACCGAGCACGAAGGCCCAGCCAGCCTTCCAGAAAAAACCGAAGGCTGTCTTTGCGGCTTCTGCATAGAGTTGCAAGAAAGGTTCAGACATGAATTCGTTATCCGATTATTCGTTTTGCGTTGGTGGCCAATCGTTTATCGTTAAACAAACCCTCTTTAAATCCCGCTAGAGTCATTGACGCAACGGTCTGGGGCCGAGAAAGAACCACAGCAGTAGTCCGACCACCGGCAGGATTAAAATAAGAAGCACCCATAGAATCTTATTACCGGCCGAGACGGGAGTCTGCACGGTCTGTGCGATGGCCCAGATATCGGCAATAAGGATAATCGTCCCAAAGACAGTTCCCATGTGATTGCTCCCTGTTTGTGGATATGATCAGGGTGTTAAATGAAAAAAATGGTTTCGGGTATCAATGAAAGCAGTCAGCCGATTCCTCAACTGACTGCTTTTCCACACTGCTTTATTCTTTCTCATTTTCGTAGTGACTCTTCGCCTCGATGAATGCCTTTTCCAACCGTTCATAACTGTCAGCAAAGCCTTTTTTTACCTCGATCCATGCTTCTGATGAACTATGCTGCATGCCACCGTACCACTCGGCGGCCTTTTCTCGCTGCTGTTTCAGCTGGTTCAGGGTCTGTCGTGTTTTCTTGCGGCTGGCATCACTCATATTCTGCCATTTTCGGTCAAGCGTCCCCTGCAACTTCTCAATGCGGGAATCAAGCTTGCTGAGCTTTTCTTCAGCAAACTTCATTGCCTCGTCACGCTGTTCCACGGTGTAGTTTTTCAGTGTGTCATAGGTTTCGACCGCTTCTTTTTTGACATCCGTCGCAGTGGTCTCACCGTCTTGATGACTACTGGCAACAGCATTGCCTGAAACGAAAACCAGCAGGGCTATAGTCAGCAGCGGAGCACCCCAAAACCACGAAACCTGAGATCTATTCATGCGCACGCCCTTTCTGTGAAATTGTTTAGAGATCAGCTATTGCATTCAAGGTCAAAATCGTACGTTGGTCATTTGAAGCGTGAAGTTGCCGATTTGACAGCCGACCCCAAGGCCGACCACGCACTTTCTACGCCGTCTTTCATGTCTTCCCAGGCGTCACCGCTCGCGGCCTGGAGCTCCTTGAGCTTCTCCTTGGCCGAATTTCGCTTTTTCTTCAAATCTTCAATGGTTTCCTGGTAGTCGGCCTTGGCCGATGCTTCGGCCTTATCGGCCTTGGCCTTGAGGACGTCAATTTTGGCATCCCACTCATCCAGTTGCGCTTTTAACTTGTCTTCATATGCCTGTTTTTTACTCATAATTGGGTTCCTCTCTCTGTAAATGAGTAAAGGGGAAGGCGATTTTGGACGCCTTTTTGAGTTTTTTCAGTTTATCGTACATATTCGGCACTTTCTCGTCTTAAGCACCGAAGCTTTCCTGCAAATACTCTTTCAAGGTTCTATTGCAGCAAGTCATCTTCTTCCCCTCGGCCTCTTCTCTTTTGTATTTCTTTTTGCAGTAGCTGCAAACAAAAGCCGATTTGTCTGGCAGGTCCTCGGTTCCCTCTGAAAAACGATCTTTGTATTGGTTAGACATTGAGTCTCCTTTCTTTATTGTTCCATGTTTCAGATAGTTAAAGCGTATCATTCTGTTATGATCCGACAATGGGTGCATTGCTACTTTGCATGGTAACAATCATCTACCATCCCTCTTCCTATAACAAAATCACCGGGAAGAGCTGCGACCGAGGCCATCCGTCTTTATCAGGAAGATGGCCGGAATCCATCATCATTATCTAACACGGCAAGTGGCGAGGAAGCTTTAGTGTTTGAAGCGTTACAGGCTGGAGCACGGGACTCCATTCCGAAAAGGTCGCCGGACCCTCACGGGCTGATGCTCTTCGTGAAATTCATCGTGGAGTACGTCAGGGCGATCAGTTGGCATGCTGGCAGATGCCGACAGGTCGGTAAAGACAGGCCTTCAAACTGTTGGCGCTGGGGAGACAGCTGACATCTCCTGCAACAGCTCGAAATGAGTAGCGGCCGGGAATGCTCAATATGAGAAACGCAAATAAGAGGAGTCTTCCGGCTTTTTGTATTGTCAGTGCCGCGCTATGAACTCGTCCAGTTGTCGGTGCCAATCCTCAGGTTCAAAGATCCCGGGCTCTGTCTGATGACCGAACAGCAGATCGACCAGATAGCGTGGCTTCTTTCCACCAATATGCATCGACTTGATGCATGAGACGCAATAGACAACCACATTCTCTACCGGCATCTCCTCAGCACGATTTTTCATCTGCTCCTTGACCTGATCGACCGAGAGTGACCCCAGGAAACTGTCGCCGCAGCAGGTGCTACTGGTTCCGGTTTTTTCCGGTTCCAGCAGCAGGATGTTCATTTTGGTCAACAGCGTGCGGATCGCCCTGTGAACCCTTTTTTGGTCGCGGGTCGGGCAGGCGTCCAGAATTGACATTTTCTGCTGGTGATAATCGGGGAAAATAAAGTTATCGTCCTCTGCCAGTATTTCCCAGAAAGAGACGGTCGACGTCGCTTCATGAAGCTCCCGGTAGCGACGATCACACCCCGCACAAACATTGATGATCTGCGCTTCAGATTCCAATCCCGGGTCGTGGCGACAACAGATCGTGTGTTCTTCCAGGTCCGGCCCTTTCTTCTGCAGATGAGTCAGCATCCGGGCCGCCAATTCAGGTTTGTAGATAAGGAGTGCGCATCCGGGCGCGAATAGCTGCTTCAATGGAAGTCTCCTTTGAGAGTAAGCAGAATCTTGCAAGTCAAGAGATAGATTGCAGTCCGAATTTTGTTATCGCAATCTTTTTGCTGATTCATCGACTAATGTTCTGGTCAGTTGATTCAGCAAGTCGGAATCAAGGTTCCAACAGTGCCAGTAGAGGTCAACGATAATCGGCTGTTCAGGGACCAACTCGACCAATTGGCCATTTTGTCGTAGCGGTTCGCTCTGCAGATCAGGAATCATGCCATAACTGTGACCCAAGGCGATCATATCAAGAAAGGAATCGGGCAGGGGGACGTAATGCGAAGGCACCCGGGCAGGAATCCGGCCAAAGAATTGACTGAGGAATTGATTGTGAAGGTTGTCCTTGCGATTGAAAATCACCGCCGGGGCATGGCCGCAGGCTTCTGGTGTGAGGCCGTTCGGGAACCAGGTACAAGCAAATTCAGGTGTACAGAGCAGGCGATAGCTCATGCTGCCGAGCTTTTCTATGCGGCAGCCCTGCATCGCCTTCGACTTGGTACTGATACAGCCGACGACTTCACCCTCGCGTAAGAATTTATCGGTCTGTTCCTGATCATCGACTCGCAGATCGAGCAACAGCTTGCCACTTTTCAGTAGCGGTCCGATCAGATCCAGAAACCACATCGACAAGCTGTCAGCGTTGATGCCGATGGCCAGGGTGGCAGGGCTGTCAACCTCATCTTTTGTCAGTTCCTTTGAAAGGTTTTCCTCCAGTAACTTGACCTGCCGGTAGTGTTTGATCAGCTGCAGCCCGGCATCACTGGGCCGTGGAGGGGTTGTTCGTGACAGCAGGATCTGACCGGTTCGCTCTTCCAGCTGCCGAATCCGCTGGGATACAGCTGACTGGGTCAGGTAAAGTGTTCCGGCTGCGCGCTCGAAGCCACCTTCCTGTACCACCATCGCCAAAGCCTCTATCAGTTTATAATCAAGCATCCGACAATATTAGCTTAGCTAATGATACTGTAAAACAATTAATTTTACTTTCTTCGATGCAGGATCTAATTTGATCTTCAGTTCTGCAACCCGTAGGGGGAGCCCGTAAGAAACTTAAATGGAGTGATGTAATGTTGATCCCCTTTATTCAAGGTGCAGGTGTTGGTGGTGGCTTAATCGTCGCCATCGGTGCTCAGAACGCATATGTTTTCTCGCAAGGGGTGAGACGGAATCATCCCCTGCCCATCGCTCTTCTTTGTGGATTCTGTGATTCGATGCTGATTCTGCTCGGTGTCAGTGGAGTTGGAACTCTGGTGGCATCAAATCCGCTGCTTGGGCAGGTTGCCGCCTGGGGTGGCGCCCTGTTTCTGCTCTGGTACGGGGTGAGATCACTCCAGTCGGCACTGAGGGGTGGAGTGCTGGAAGAAGACCAGCATACAACAGGCTCGCTTCGTGCTGTGCTCGGTGCGACCCTGGCGGTGACCCTGCTCAATCCTCATGTATATCTGGATACGTTGGTCCTGCTGGGTGGAATCAGTGGTCAATACCCTGCCGATGAACGTTTTTTGTTCGGTGCAGGGGCCATGACCGCATCCTTTGCCTGGTTTTTTGTTCTGAGTCTCGGAGCCGGATTGCTGGCCCCATTCTTCCGCCGGCCAATTGCCTGGCAAATTCTGGACAGCCTGGTCTTTTTGACCATGTGGAGTATAGCTCTGACCCTGGTATGGGGTGAGTTGTCCGGGTGAGATGATCGATTGACTGGTCTGTATGTAAAAAGTCTGTATGTAAAGAAAAGCAGCATGGGATGGTTCATTGGCCGTTCCAAGCTGTTTTTGTACCACTCAGCCCACCAGCTCTTTGAGCTTTTCCAGCGTCTCTTCCGGTTCCGGTCTGGTGGTGTGATCAGGGTGCACATCGATGTCTCGAATGATGCCATCCCGGTCAACAATTACTCTGCCGGGGAGCGCCAACCTCCAGCTCGTATTGCCGTTGAAACGTTCCAGATCGATTCCAAATTTTTTGTAGAGTTCCTTCAGGTCAGGATCCAGTGTATAAACCAGTCCGAATTTTTCAGCCACCTGATTGTCGGGATCACTGAGCAGCGGGAAACTTAAGCCCAGCTTTGCTGCAAATTGTCTTGAATATTTTTGCAACATCGGTGAGATAGCAATCATCTGCGCGCCAGTGGCTTCAAATCGAGGTAGCGTATTTTGCAGAGCTTCCAGCTCCGCATTGCAATAGGGTCACCAGATCCCTCGATAGAAGGTGATCAGTAGCGGCCCGGTCGTCAGAAAATTGCGGCTGTAAAAGACCTTTCCGTCCGCATCCTCAAGGGTGAATTCGGGGATTTTGTCACCTGGCTTGAGAGTGGAGTCGAGAATGCCCGACTGAAGTAGATCGTCCGTCGCTTTTCTCATGACCGCCAGGACCTCCGGTTCGGCACTGGCGACAAAATCCTGTTTCATCTGATCAAGAGTCTGTTGTAAACCCACGAGCATTCCTTTCGTTCGAGAGCCTCACAGTAAAAATATCAGGTTTACTTCCGGGTGCAACGAAAGGGGAAACGGTTTTGTTGCTTTCGGACTTCGAAACATTCTCAGTTCAATGCGACATCAAGTAGCATCATGACGGAAAACCTGGCCATTGTTGTCATGGTAACAAATCGATCTTTGCGATAAAGCGATTCGATCGCGACGACGATCAGCGAATTCAGACGGAAGACTTCGCGCAAATCCAGAAAAACTTAAAGAGCTACCTATGAACGATGGACACAAGGCGAAGCTCCAGGCTCTTTGGTCGAACCTGCAATAAATTTTCGAAGATAAGGGGTGGTTTCAGTGGACTGGAACCAGGTTGGGCAGAAACGATATCTGAATGAGGAGTTGTTCAAGGCTCAGTTAAAGGAAGAGGCAATCACGAGCAGATGCTACTGGACTGACTAGGCACCTTGAGAGCTGTTGAATGTCGGCGCCGGATGCTAAACGGTGGATCTGTGACCTTGGATAGCAATGATGCAGATTCGCCCGCTGATATCCCACATAAGCATATTCAGTTTCTGCAGCAGACCAAGCTTGTTTACATTGAGCGCAAGTTCGTCTTTGCTCATGCTAGCTACGATGAACAAAGCCCCCGATGAACAAGACCGAGCAGATCTGCTGTGGGCTCGCTTCGCTCCTTCCGGTCGCGATTTTGTACATGTTGTTGGACATGCGCCAACAACCAACTGTCTTCCTATGTTCGAAGCTGGCCGCATTAGTTTCGACACAGGAGCAGGCTACGGAAGAAAGTTGACTGCGCGCGATGAGCTGACCCATGAGTTTTGGCAAGAGTGAGCCTCTGATCCATGTGTTCAATACGAACAGCAACGACAGCTACTACGAGTCCGTCTCTGAACTTATGCAAAAACAAAACTCGGCTGGAAACCGGACATGAAAGCGGACATTTAATAGGACACATTTGCGCTAGTAAGATATCTATATCTCTGATATTGTGACATATATTCAATAAAATCAATTACAAAGAAAGCGGACATGATGAGTAGTGACAACATAAGAGATGACGGCGAGACCATAGGTATGTTCGAGCCATTGATGGTGAGTGAAAGTTCTCCGAAGCGTGCGGAACTTAATGATCTGGTGCTAGACTTGGCAACGGCCTCCGCTCGCTTCGCCGGAAGTTTACCTACATCCATCGCCGACGCTCTGACAGACCTGGTCCGCTCAATGAATTGCTACTACAGCAATTTGATCGAAGGACATAACACGCACCCGGTCGATATCGAACGAGCCCTGAATGATGTCTACAGCACTGACCCGGAAAAGCGTGATCTACAACTCGAAGCCAAGGCGCATATCGCTGTTCAAAGATGGATCGACGAGGGTGGCTTGGGCGAGAGTCCGACGTCCCCGGAAATGATAAGGGAAATCCACCGGCGCTTTTGTGAGTTGCTACCGCCTGAACTGCTCTTTGTCGAAGCTCCCTCCACTGGTGAAATGATACCCGTGGTACCAGGCGAACTAAGAACCAGGGATGTTGAAGTCGGCCACCATGTAGCGATCAGTCCGGGCTCGGTTCCGCGTTTTCTTGAGCGAATACATAGTGCCTACCAGCATGTGGGCCGGATTGAAACCATTCTAGCCGCAGGGTGCGCGCACCACCGGTTACTCTGGGTTCACCCCTTTCTGGGTGGCAATGGTCGTGTAGCCCGATTGATATCCTATGCGATGCTGAAAAATGCTCTAGACACAAAGGGGCTTTGGTCAGTTGCACGCGGTCTTGCGCGAAACGAAGCGGAATACAAACGCCACCTTGCCGTTTGTGATCAGCCTCGGCATGGTGATCGTGATGGGCGTGGCACATTGAGTGAAGCGGCGCTTGCAGATTTCACAGCATTCTTTCTGAGAATCTGTCTTGATCAGATCAAGTTTATGGAAGGCCTGATGAAACCCGACCGGTTGCGCGACCGTATCTTGATCTGGAGTGAAGAAGAAATGCGCGCCGGGACGCTACCTCCCCATTCTGATACGGTTTTACGTGCGGTACTCATGCAGGGCTCGATCAAACGTGCGGATGTCGTTTCTCTTCTCGGCGTCACGGAAAGAAGTGCGCGCCGGGTAACATCAGCGCTACTGGAAATCGGTGCACTTCAGTCTGAAAGTACGCGCGCACCGCTTCAACTTGATTTCCCTGCGAAGCTCGCAGGGCGGTGGATGCCGGGACTCTTTCCAGATGAGTAAACCAGCTTACAGCATCACCGCAAGCCAATGCGCTTTCAATCTGAATCTGCCCCCAGAGACTTCAAGTAACAGTAAACTTTTCTGATTTGCCTCGCTACTCATCGAAAGGCAAACGTTTTTTTGACTCCAAAACCTCGGAAACTCTTAACCCAACGCAACGTCGAGGAGCATCATGACAGAAAAACCGGCCATCGTTGCCATGGTGACCAGATCAATATTTGCAACGATTCGTTGTGACTCCGGAATCAGTTCTTCAACGACGACAAAGATCATTGCACCCGCAGCAAAGCAAAGAGCGTAAGGCAGGATCGGCTGCATCAACAGCACGAAAAGAGCTCCGATGACCCCGGCAATCGGTTCCACCATTCCGGAGGCCTGTCCCATCAGAAAGCATTTTTTCTGGCTCATTCCCTCTCTGCGTAGCGGCATTGAAACTGCCGTCCCTTCAGGGAAATTCTGGATGCCGATGCCAATAGCGAGGGCGATTGCACCACCGATCGTCGCTGAGGGGAGTCCCGCCGCAACAGCGCCGAAAGCAACGCCGACGGCCAGTCCTTCAGGAATATTGTGCAGAGTGATGGCCAGTACCAGCAAGGTACTGCGCTGCCATGATGTTTTGATTCCCTCGCGTTGGCTCATTCTGAGGCCGGGGTGGAGGTGAGGTAGAAACTTATCGGTCAAGCGCATGAAAATGCCGCCGCCCATAAATCCGATTACAGCCGTCAGCCAAGGCGTCTGTCCCATCTGTTCAGCCATCTCAATCCCGGGATTAAGCAGAGACCAGAAGCTCGCCGCAATCATCACACCTGCCGCAAAGCCAAGCATCGCATCCAATAGTTTCTGATCGACTTCCTTTTTGAAAAAAACCAGAGCAGCGCCCGCGGCAGTGACTCCCCAGGTAAAAAGGGTCGCCAGAAGTGCCTGAATGACCGGGTTGAGTTGTTGAAAAGATTCAAGCATTTAGGGTCCTCCGTCGCATGGTTTCAGAATCTTGCAGGGTTTAAATGGAGTGATCTGACCAACCTCGTAATTATTACACAAATTGTTACAGAACGATAAAGTTTGATTGAATAATATAGGGAGTTTACCGCCATTGCCCTGTGATTCTTTATGCTCTGACAGAGACCTTCTGATTAAATCGGACCTGAGCGGGGCGGGAAAGGAGTAAACGTTTCCGTTTCGCTCTCTTCCTTTTTTGTCGAGTCAATCACCCATCAGCGCCTTAAATTTCAGCAGCGAATGTGACTTGCCGGCAGTTAATTCTTTCAAGGGGTAACAAAATGACGGACGTTTCAGGGGCCGCAACGATCAGGATTCCTGAATTTTTACTCGCTGTGCGACCCTTCAGTTTGAGAAGGCCTTGACTGATCTCAGCGATTCTCTTTGAAGTAATTGATCAGGCCGTTGGTTGATGAGTCGTGTCCATCGACTACTGCCTGACCATCCAGTTCGGGGAGAATCCTCTTGGCCAGAATTTTCCCGAGTTCGACACCCCACTGGTCGAAGGGGTTGATGTCCCAGACCGCGCCCTGAACAAAAATCTTGTGTTCGTAGAGCGCAATCAAAATACCGAGGGTTTGCGGTGTCAGTTTGCGAAACAGGAAAGAATTACTCGGACGGTTGCCGGGGAAGACCCGGTGGGGAAGAAGTTGTTCAATCTTTTCAGCATCCATTCCGCTTGCTTCCATCTCGTGACGGACTTCCTCTGCTGTTTTACCCCGCATCAATGCTTCCGGTTGAGCGAAAAAGTTGGAAAGCAGGATTTTGTGATGATTTCCCAGTGGATTCTGACTGATGACCGGCGCGAGAAAGTCGGTTGGAACCAGCCTGGTTCCCTGGTGGATCAATTGGTAAAATGCGTGCTGTCCATTGGTCCCTGGCTCGCCCCAGATAATCGGGCCGGTGGCGTAATCGACCGGGGTTCCAGACAGGGTGACCCGTTTGCCGCTGCTCTCCATGTCCCCCTGTTGAAAGTAGGCGGGAAATCGATGCAGGTACTGGTCGTAGGGAAGGATGGCATGGGTGTCGGCGGCAAAGAAGTCGGTATACCAGATGCCGAGCAGGCCCATAATCACCGGGATGTTATGTTCCAGCGGGGCGAGCTGAAAATGTTCATCGGCCAGATGCGCTCCCTGCAACAGTTCCTCAAACCGATCCATCCCCAGAGAGATGGCGATCGACAGTCCCACCGCCGACCAGAGTGAATAGCGACCGCCGACCCAGTCCCAGAATTCGAACATGTTGGCCGGATCGATGCCAAACTCGACGACCCGTTCCCGATTGGTGGAGATGGCGACAAAATGTTTGGCGACCGCAGACGGATCCGCCCCTGCCGAGAGCAGCCATTGTTTGGCTGATTCGGCGTTGCAGAGGGTTTCCTGGGTGGTGAAGGTTTTTGAGACGATGAGGACCAGGGTGGTTTGTGGATCGAGAGGTTTCAGGGTCTCCGCAATCTGAGTTCCATCGACATTCGAAACAAAATGGACGTTCAGGTTGTCCTGCGCGTAGGGTTTCAGCGCTTCGCAGACCATCAATGGACCGAGGTCTGACCCACCTATGCCGATATTGACGATGTTGCGGATCGCTTTTCCGGTGTAGCCGGTCCATTCACCGCTACGGACCCGGTCTGAAAAGCGGCGCATCTGCTCCAGCACCCGATTGACTCCGGGCATCACATTACAGCCATCAACCTTGATTGGCCGGTTGGAGCGATTACGCAAAGCGGTATGCAGTACTGCCCGCTGTTCAGTGGTATTGATCTTGTCGCCCGCAAACATCCGCTCCCTCTTCAGCTCCAGACCGGCATGGCGTGCCAGGGCGAACAGCAGTGAGAGGGTCTCATCGGTGATCCGGTTTTTTGAAAAATCGAAGAGAATATCATCCAGTTTCAGTGAATATCTGGCGAAGCGTTGCGGGTCGGCTGCGAACAGGTTGCGCATATGTTGTTCGGCGACATCTTCAGCGTGAGCTTTCAGTTGTTTCCAGTCACGTGATTCGGTCAACATGGACATTGGTTTCTCCCGATTGTGGTGGGAAGGTATGACGACATAGGTCAAAAACTGTTTCAGTATTTCAAGCCAGATGGATCAAGTTGTAGTCCTCTTTGATCAACTCCAGATGCTGATGAGTCATTCTGGCATTGCTCAAATAGATCTCCCGGACTGCAGGATCTTCAATCTGTTCGGCAATAGCCCGTAGCTCCTTCTCCAGAGAGTCTTCACGCTGTATCGCCAGGGCTAACGCCATCTCTTCGTCGAAATCTCCCAGCATCGACGTCTGCAGTTCTTTCCACCAGCTGGAATCGACATTGGGGGGCTCATTCATCATGTCTTCAAAAGGGGGGAGGTCGTCCCATCGATAGGCTTCGTAGAAGGAACGTGCATGCTCGCGCTCTTCCCGCGCCAGCAGTTTAAAGGTCAGGCGAGGTCTTTCGTTGTACATTTGTTTTGCGGCATAGCGATAGAAATCCATGGCGTCCTTTTCCGTCTGGATGGAATCTTTGATCGCTTTTTTCAGTTCTTCTTCACTTAAGACTGTGGCCTTGCGTCTCCACATGAAATTTCTCCCGAGGCTGGTGCCGTAATGATTTTCTCAGCTTCCACGATGCGACTTCATCACTGCTTCGTACGAGGCGTTGATCTCCGCCAGTTTGTCATTGGCGAATTTGATGAACTCGGGTGGGAGCCCTTTTCCTTCAATTTTATCAGGATGGAATTCTGCTGCTTTTTGCCGGTATGCTTTTTTGATGGCGGCCTTGTCCGCATCTTCGCTGAGGCCAAGGATTTCAAAGTGTTTGTTCAGTGAAGGGCTGGTGCTGACAGTTTGGCCGACAAAACGGCTATAGAGGGATTGGTAGACCGAATCATGGAGTTTGAAGGCCTGTTTTGCACTCAACAGCATCTTCTCTTCGCTGGGATGCAGGGCACCATCGGCCATGGCGACCTGAAACAGGAAGCTCATCATAAATGTACACATCTGTTGTTCCTGCCAGAACAGGTTGCCGAACTCGCGGGCGTAAGTTTCAAACGAGTCGCTGCTGTCTTTTGCTTTGGCAAAAACGTTGAGGGCGTATTGGCGGGTCTGATTGTCCAGCCCCAGGGCCTCGCGACAGACCTGCTGAATTGCCTCGATTTCATTCTCGCAGACACGACCATCTGCCTTGGCCAGCTTGCCAACCATTGAGAATGCCGCCGTGAAAAAGATCGCCTGCTTACGTTCCGATTCGGAAAAACCGATCCGTCCACCTGTGGCGATTTTCTGCCCGCCCATGCTTGATCCGATTGCCGCACCGATTATTGCACCGAAAGGTCCGGCGATCATTGCTCCGATGCCGCCGCCGATTATGCCTGATATCCAACTCATTGATTTGCCTCATTCATAGTTGTGATTATGGATTGATTCTGCTCAAGAGGGTTGTACTCGTTACGCTGCTATCACCTTGCGGAGTGGCCATTCTGCCAGTTTAATTCATCCATTTTGCGCAAGGAGTTCATGATTAAACGCCCTGTTGCGATACGGATGGTTCCCTTGCTGAGAACCTCAGGGAGAACTTCTACAAAACTGAAGCGGCAATTCGGTTGGGAAACGACTTCCATCAGGATAATTTCTGCGAGCTGAATCAGGTTTTCCGTCAGTGTCTCTTTGGGGAGTTTGTTTTTTTCGATCAGATACTGGGTGAAACAGACTCCCTGTTTCTGACTTTGCACCAGAGCAAGCTCGACTTCCATCTCTTCAAGTGTGCCCCCCTGGGCCAGCACCTCACCGAAACGTTGTCCTTCTTTGCTGGAAGAAACAAAGATGATCGATCCCTCTTCAAAGTAAAACGACTGGCTGACTCCTTTTCCCGAAAGGCTGAGTTCCCCTGATTTTTTATTCGTTTCCAGCCATTGCAGAAGGTCTGGTAACGGCATGAAGCTGATATTTCCTTTCAGTTGTGCTTCCATGTAAACATCCCCGTACTGGTCGAAAGGCCTGATAACGGTGCTGCGAGTCTCTCCATTTAATAGATAACAGCCTGCCCTGATAACCTGGGCAGGATTGCACCCTGCAAAGATAGGGTGAGACACGGAAAGTTGTCAACTTTAACAGGTTCTTGAGGTGAATTAAATTGTGAACTTTGATTTGACGAAAAAGCCGTCAATGGTATAAAGGCCGATAATTATTATCAACATCATATGGAGTCACTTTTGAAAACATCATTTCTTCGTCGAGCATGGGTACTGCTCTCAGCCTC
>DATFMC010000094.1:0-22849 GCA_035267105.1 Geopsychrobacteraceae bacterium | reverse complement strand
CCTCGCTCCAGAGGCGATAGCAGGTTCCGGGGCCGAGGCGGCCAGCACGCCCACTTCGTTGTACGGCGCTGGCCTGTGAAATGCGTACTTTTTCCAGACGGGTCAATCCGCTACCCGGATCGAAACGTGGTTCGCGCGCATAGCCGCTGTCGATTACCACACGCACGCTATCAATGGTCAAACTGGTTTCGGCAATGTTGGTTGCCAGTACCACTTTGCGCCGTTTCCCCGTCCTGATCGCCAACTCCTGCTCCGGGTATGGCAGGCTACCGTAGAGTGGACGAATCTCGATGTCGCTGAGGTCTCTGAGCGACTCCCGGCATCGATTGATCTCACCGGCTCCTGGCAGAAAAGCCAGTATGTCACCCTCTGCACCTTTGAGGGCGCGACGCACGGCTGTCGCCATTGATTCGACGATATCCTTGCCTTCCTGGCTGCTGTAGTGAACATCGACCGGATAACTGCGCCCCTCGCTGCTCAGCAGTGGAGCATCCAGAAGACTGGCTAAGGGTTCACCGTCAAGAGTCGCTGACATGATGAGAATTTTCAGGTCATCGCGTAACCCTTGCTGAGCGTCGTGACAGAGTGCCAGCGCCAGATCGCTATTAAGATTGCGCTCATGGAATTCATCGAAGATGATCAGGCCGACGCCTTTCAGCTCAGGGTCGGACTGCAGGCGTCGGGTCAATATCCCTTCTGTGATAACCTCGATGCGGGTCTGCTTCGATGCCTGCCTCTGGTAGCGGATCGTGTAGCCGACCGTCTGCCCGACCTCTTCCTGTCGCAACTCGGCCATGTAACGCGCCGCATTCCCGGCCGCCAGCCGCCGGGGTTCAAGCATCAAAATCTTCTGACCTTGAAGCCAGTCGGCATCGACGAGAGCGAGTGGTACCCGGGTGGTTTTTCCGGCTCCGGGCGGTGCTTGCAGGATGACTATCCGGTGGTCAGCGAGAGCGCTTTTAAGGTCGGGGAGTATGGTGTCGATCGGCAGGGTCATGTCAGTGGAGACCCGCTCAACGCTCTGAATCTCTCCACTGCACTGACAATCTCATCCTCACGTATATTACCGAATGTCAACCGCAGATAATTTTCCAGACCCGGCCCGAACACCTCCCCAGGCAGACAGATCAAGTTGGCCTCGTCGGGCAAACGTCTGACAGTTTCTCTGCCACTTAGTTTTGGCCAGGGGTGGCGGACCCAGACGAAAAAGGAACCGCTGGCTTCCAGCGCCTGGTCAAGAATCTCCATAGGTGGAACATAGTCCGGGATCGCTTGACAGAGATCGACCAGCGGCTTATCTGCAGGGAAGTTCTGTCCTTCCAGCCAGCCTTTGACTTCAATGATTGGAGGAAAGTGGATAGCCCGGGTATCAGTTGAAATAGGGAATTTCATGATTGATTTTTACCAGATTGAATTGTCGATAAGCAAGGGGAATGGAGGAACCATGGGTAAAGCCAAAAAAACGGCATTTTTAACCAACGGTCGATCGCGATAATCGAAATACTGCGCATGACCGGTTTTAACTTAGAGCTCCAGTATGAACTGAAAAAGATCCGCAATAGTCGGCCGCATGAGGTTGTCCAGCAGTTTGAGGCTTGGGAAAATTCTTTCTGTACGCTACTTCGAAAATATTTCCAAGCTGTCGTTTTGTGTTTTTTACTGTACTTTCCAGTGATCAAAAGTTACTTTCAGCGCATTTTGCGCACCGGATTTTTTCAGTCACGCACTGTGAATTTCGGAGCTATCTATTTCACAACTCTACCGTTTCGGTTATGATGGCTGTTATGAAAAAGATGGAAATCAAATGTCCGCGATGTGGACAAAAATGCTTCTGGCAGGAGAATCCCTCACGACCATTCTGTTCAGAAGCCTGTCGCCTGACCGACCTTGGGCGTTGGGCCAATGAAGAATATTCCGTTGCCGGGGAAAGAGCCCCGCAATCAGAAGAGAACGACCAGGACGACTAACCCGGAGGAAGGCATCAATGTATCACCTGACGATACAGACACACTTTGCCGCAGCTCACAACCTGCTGAACTATCAGGGCGATTGTGAAAACCTGCATGGACATAACTGGAAGATTGAAGTCACTGTGAAGACCGAATCTCTGGATAACGCAGGGCTTGGGATCGACTTCAAGGTTCTAAAGAAAAAAACCAATGTCATCATGGATCGGCTGGATCATAAATATCTCAACGATCTTGAAATGTTCAAGGGACTCAGCCCGTCATCGGAGCACATTTCACGCTATATTTACGAATCCCTCAGCGAAGAGTTGAGTTCTTCTGACGTCGAAGTTGAGCGGATAACCGTCTGGGAATCGGACAATGCCTGCGCAAGTTACACTAAAGAATGATGCCCAACTGATTGAAGTTTTCTCCTCGATACAGGGGGAGGGGACCCTGGTTGGTTGTCGGCAGATCTTTGTGCGGATGGCTTTTTGTAATCTGTCCTGTGCGTATTGCGATACACCATTCGCGCCGCAGCGCACCTGTAGAATCGAATCCCATCCCGGTTCCGAAACCTTTAACGAGCTTCCTAATCCCGTAGCCTTTGACGTTCTCTCCGGCACCGTTTGTCAGTGGATCGATGCGTTGCCGGGGGCGCATCATTCGCTAAGTGTGACCGGAGGCGAGCCGTTGATGCAGGATGGCATACTGGCGGAATGGTTGCCTGAGCTGCGCAAGCTCCTGCCGATCTATCTTGAAACCAATGGAACAATGCCCCAGGCGCTACGACCTTTGCTGCCGCATATCGACTGGATCTCTATGGACCTCAAGCTGCCGTCCCAGACCGGACTCGTAGCTCAGTGGGATGAACACCGAGAATTTCTCGCTCTGGCGCAAGATAAAAACTGTTTTGTCAAAGTCGTGGTAGGCAGCAATACCAACGATGAAGAGCTGATGATGGCGGCCCGACTGGTCCATGATGTTTCCCCCGATCTGCCGCTGATTCTTCAGCCTGTAACGACATCTGACGGGATACTTCTTTCAGCCAAAGAACTGCTCGCAATGCACGCGCTGGTTGCCTTAACACACCCTCCGGTGCGGGTGATTCCCCAGACACATCATTTCCTGAATCTACTTTAGGGGGGCGGTATGATCATAGCTGAGATGACCATGGCGGAGTTTACTGCCGGACTTGAAAAATCCAGAACAGTCCTGATTCCGTTCGGCTCTACCGAAGAGCATGGGACCCACCTGCCGCTCGATACTGACACCCTGCACGCGATAGAAGTCGGGCGGCGTCTTTCCGAATTACGTCCGCTCTTCGTCGCGCCACCGATCCACTATGGGGTCTGCCGTTCTTCGGCGCAGCATCCGGGAACTGTGACCATTACGACAGAGACCTTAAAGCAGCTGTCTATTGATATTGTGACGTCGCTTCATCGGCAAGGGCTGATCAATTTTGTGTTTTTGAGTGGACATGCAGGCGGAACACACATGTCCGCCTTGACGGACGCCGGGGAGGTGTTACTGGAACAGTTTCCCGATATCAACATTGCCGTCTTGACGGAATATATGTTGGCGGCAAAAGAGGGGAAGCATCTGATCGAAACCGCCGGTGATTCACATGCCGGGGAGATCGAAACCTCACGCATTCTTCACTCTCATCCCCATCTGGTGAAGGGGCGGGCGGCAAGAGAGTTTCCTGATTTTCCGACCGGAATTCTGGTTCGAAACAAACAAAAATTCTGGCCCGGCGGGGTTTGGGGCGATCCGGGAAAGGCGAGTGCTGAAAAAGGTGAGCAACTTGAGCAGGTGGTGGTTGCCGCTCTTGGTCGTCTGGTCGACAGGCTGGAAAATTGGTCAGAATAGTCTCGAACAGACCGGCCTCTAACATTCCTGCAAGTGTCGCCAGTCTCGTAACGGGATTCAACTATTTAAACCTCGGTTGTTTCCATTCCCTTATGTACGTGAATGACAGTCACCGGATGCTTCTGCTGATTTGCAGGCGCATCACTACTGGTTCTCTTCCAGTTCACGAAACTTCTCATAAAGCCTGTCCGCAACCAGCGGCGGGACAAAGCTTCGAATATCCCCTTTGAGTCTACCAACTTCCTTGACGATTGATGAACTGAGGTAGGCGCAGGCAGGCGAGGTCATCATGAACAGGGTTTCCACCTGGCTCTGAACGATGTGATTCATCTGGGCCAGTTGGAATTCAAACTCAAAGTCGGTGACGGCGCGTAATCCCCGCAGGATAACCCGCGCTTCTTTTGCGATGACGTAGTCGACCAGCAGCCCTTTAAAAGATTCAACCTTGACCCGGGGATCGTCAGCGACCAGTTGCGTAATCATGTCAATCCGCTCATCCACACTGAACAGACTGTTCTTCTCCGAGTTTCGGGCCGCAGCGATGATGACGGTGTCGAAGATTTCGAGGCCGCGCTGCACAATATCCATGTGGCCGTTGGTGAAGGGGTCGAAAGAGCCGGGATAGATAGCGATATGTCGATTCATGTTATTCCTCGGTTGATTCTCGCCTTCGCAGCAGGTGCACCGTGGTGCTGCCGTAACGACGCGATTCAATACATTGCAGATTGCCTGAGCCGGTGATAGTTTCGCCGCTCTCGGTTTCGGCACAGATTATTCCATCATCACTCAGGAGATTCAAGCGATCAATTTCAGAGATCAGCCCCGGTACCATGCCCCGCTTGTACGGGGGGTCGAGAAAAATCAGATCGAAAGGAGCACGGCCAGTTAACGATGGCAGGACCCTTGTGACGTCCTGCCTGCTCACCTCTGTTTCCTGTTCAAATTTGCAACGCTTGATATTCTCTCTCATCAGCTCGATAGCGTCACTTCCTGAATCGATCATGAGCGCTGAGCTCGCATGGCGGCTGATCGCCTCAAGGGACAACGCACCGCTGCCGGCACAAAGATCCAGAACCTTCAGATCGGCAAAGGAGCCCAGCCTGCTGAACAGAAGGCTGAACAGGGCTTCACGAACCCGATCCGGGGTTGGTCTGATTCCGGTTCCGGAAAATTCGGCCAATTTTCTACCCCGGGCTTTCCCACTGATTATTCGCATGATTGATCACCTGTGACATATTCTGGCGCAGACGTGTCGTATCTTGATTCCTGAAGCAGTAGTTTATAGCATAATGTCACGTCACTAAAAAGCAGAGGCTGCATTTCATTCGATAAAAGGAGCATGTCATGAGAAGGGTAGAGCTTGAGGAATATGCGGCAAAGAGTTGCATGAGCCGTGGCAGAGAGCATGAAGAGCCGTACAAGGATGATCGACTGGCCTTTGAGCGCGACCGGGATCGGATCATCCACTGCGCCGCCTTTCGCCGCCTGGAGTATAAAACCCAGGTGTTTGTAAATCACGAAGGGGATTATTACCGGACCCGGTTAACTCACTCTCTGGAAGTCGCGCAGATCGCTCGCGGAATTGCTCGTGCCCTGCGGCTGAACGAAGATCTGGTTGAGGCTCTTTCTCTGGCTCATGATCTAGGTCATACCCCGTTTGGTCATACCGGCGAGCTGGTTCTTAATCGACTGATGTCGGAGCATGGTGGCTTTGAGCATAATCGTCAGTCGTTAAGAATTGTTGAGACCCTGGAGCAACGTTATCCACTCTTTGATGGTCTTAATCTCAGCTGGGAAGTGCGCGAAGGGATCATCAAGCATTCAAGCGACTACGATCAGGCGGGTCGTGAAGCGGTCGGCGATTATCAGCCTGAAGTCCGGGCGACCCTTGAGGCGCAGATCATCGACCTGGCTGATGAGATTGCCTACAATAATCACGACATTGATGATGGTCTTAAGGCGGGTTACATCCGTCTGGAAGATCTGGCGAAGATCAGGCTCTGGAAACGGACCTTTCAAAATGTTGCTGATACTTATCCTGGCCTTGATCAGAAACGTCATGTTTTACAGACCATCAGCCATCTGATCGGACACCTGATTGAGGATCTGGTTACAACCACCCGTGAGAATATTAAACAACGGGGCATAAGGACTGTCGATGATGTCAGGCAGCAGCCATCGAATCTAGTGTCGTTCAGTCCCGCAATGACTGAACTGAACCGGGAGTTGAAAGGGTTCCTCTATCAAAATCTTTATCGACATTACAAAGTGGAGCGGATGCGGGTCAAGGCGGAGCGATTTATGACCCTGCTCTTTGAGAACTATCTCGAACACCCAACCCTGTTACCCGAAAAACATCAGCAGCGATTGGCGCAGGTGGGCACCGAACGAGTGATCTGTGACTATATTGCCAATATGACTGATCGCTACGCTCAGGATGAATATAAGCGCCTTTATGAGCCTTTTGAGCGTGCCTGATCCTGGAAACTGATTTGAATCTTGCATGAATATTGGTTCCCTTGATGCCGCCACCACAGATGTTTCTGCAATCAAAGACCTGTCTACGGATTAGACGCTCATAGATAGGCACAAGAAGCCAATTTGAAAATAGATACTTTATAGCAAAAGCTTTGCCAGGATGGTGGAAACGCAGGTCGAGATCGGTTTGGATGAGAACCACGGTCTTCGTGGCAAGTTTCGAGATGTAGTCCATGACACGTACAACAACGAAAATCTGGCCTACGTTTTACTGATGTTGCGTCGCTACGAAAAAGACCTGTTTATTAATCAGACCAATGCCGACAAGAGCGCCGACTACTTGAAGAAGTTTGATGACCAGCAGGCAGTCCGGTCTTTTTTGTCTTCAATGAGCATCAACATTCCTGCAAAAGGTCGGTAACTTTTGTTAACCGGTAACAAAAGTTACCGACCAGTAGAACCCGCTTCTTTAGTGCGCCTATCTCATGGTTTATCATGATTTATTGATTTCAGGGAAACTCTCGTTACGACGGTAATTTGAGCTGTTAAGTATGGAATTAAACGCAAAATCAGCACCTTAGGTCTTTGGTGTGAATTGGCCTTTTTTTTGCATAATTCTTAATGTTAATTTTACCAGTTTATTTGAGTGGATTTGTTCATCAGGTTTGAGTCAGACATTTATTTTATTAACACTACACCCAGGAGGTTAACGTGCTGACCGTAAAGAACAAAATTATCATCATCGGTATTCTCGCAGTTGTTGGTATGGCTGTGCTGTTCGGGATCAACTACTGGTCTGGTCAATCGGTTGAATCCTCCTCGGCAATGGCCAAACAGCGGACGGATGAGCTGTTGTTGATCCATGAAATGGACCTGGCTCAGCATGCGCTGATGCTGGCGGCAATGGATGCGATTATCGACAAGGATGAGGGGCGGATTTCCAGTGAGCGGATGGATGTCATTAATGAAAGCAGTCGCTATCTTGAACAGAATTCTAAAAAACTGATTGATCTGGCTGACAACGCTACGGAACAGGCTGCAGCCCAGGAGCTTGAACTGTCAATCAAGAAGCTCTCCAAAGGCATAAAAGTAGATCTGCCGGCGTTGATCGTTGCAAGCAGCAAGGAAATGACGGCGATTACTCAAGCGTTCGTCCGCATGGATGATGTTCTTGACCAGTACAGTGAAGATGCCAGCGAGAAGCTTCATAACCTGGAGATGAAAGTTCATCAGAAGTTGAAAACCAATTCGTCCCTGAAGCTGGCCATGCAGAACGATCTGCTCATGGACTATGAGTTGCAGCTGACCAATCTGGTGCTGGCGGCGATGGATGCCATTATCGACAAGGAAGAGGGTCAGGTCTCCCCGGAGCGCCTGGCTATTATGGATGATGCCATTGCGTTTCTGGAAGGGAACATCAATGAGCTTGAGAATATTGCCGAAGAGTATAATGAAGTCGCTGCCATTGCAGCACTCAGGTCAGATATCACAAATCTGAAAAAAGGGATCAGGACCGACCTGGTGTCGCTGATTGAATCATCGGCTAAAGATATTCAGCGGATGGCTGAAGAGTTTAAGCTGATGGACGAAATTCTTGATATCGATAGCGAAGCCCTTGAAGCGAGTCTTCTGATTATAGAAGACTCTGTGCGTGAAGAGTTTGCCGAAGCTGGCGCTGAATTACATGCGACCATGGCGACCGCCAGCAACGTCGGCCTGCTGGCCTTTGTTCTGGTGTTAGGCTCGCTGCTCCCGATTCTCTATTTCGTCGGTCGCAGTATCCTCCGTCCCCTCGAGGTCGCCGTCAACACTGCACGGCGCATGGCCAGGGGTGATATCAGCATGGAGATTGAGGTCACCAGCAATGACGAAACCGGTGTCCTTCTCGGTGCCATGAAAGAGATGGTCGGCTCAACGCGCGAGATGGCTTCGGTGGCGGATGAAATCTCAAAAGGGAACCTTCAGGTTAAGGTTGAGGAACGTTCTGCTGAAGATGTCCTTGGCCTCTCCTTGCGCGAAATGTTGGGTCGCCTGACTGAAATTATCCAGAATGTACGGATGTCCTCGGGTAACGTTTCTTCTGGAAGCCAAGCATTAAGCGCCGCATCCGAAGAGATGTCTCAAGGCGCAACCGAGCAGGCCTCGTCTGCGGAAGAAGCGTCGGCCTCTATCGAGGAGATGACCGCAAACATTCGCCAGAACGCCGATAACGCTCAACAGACGGAAGGGATCGCGATCAAGACCGCACAGGACGCGGAGGACGGTGGCAAGGCTGTGGCAGATACTCTGATCGCCATGAAAGAGATCGCCAACAAGATCAATATTGTTGAGGAAATCTCCCGCCAGACTAATCTTCTGGCCCTGAATGCTGCGATTGAAGCGGCCCGCGCCGGTGAGCATGGGAAGGGCTTTGCCGTGGTTGCCGCAGAGGTTCGCAAACTGGCTGAACGAAGCCAGGTGGCTGCAGGTGAAATCAGCACGTTGTCGGTGACCAGTGTCGATGTTGCTGAACAGGCCGGAAAACTTCTGGAAATCATTGTTCCGAATATCCGCAAGACTGCCGAGTTGGTGCAGGAAATCAGTGCTGCCAGTAAAGAACAGGATTCTGGTGCTGATCAGATCGGCAAGTCGATCCAGCAACTGGACATGATTATCCAGCAGAATGCTTCTTCTTCTGAAGAGATGGCATCAACTGCCGAAGAGCTGTCGACCCAGGCGGAAGCACTTGAAGACATCATCGCCTTCTTCAAGGTTGATCTCAAGGGATATAAGGCGCAAGTAGCCCCAAAGCTGGTTCAGACGAACCAGAAAACCATACCTGTTGATACCGGCACCGCGCGATCAGAGGATCTGGTTCAGAAAACGGCTGTTGGTGCCGATATCAACCTGGAAGCGGGTGCTGATTCCACTGATAACGAATTCGAACGTTTTTAGCATTCAGGAGTAAATCATGGAATATTTGACTTTTAAGCTCGATGGCGATGAATTCGCTGTCGATGTGCAAAAATCCCGCGAAATTGTCGATCTGAAATCGGTAACAAAAGTGCCTCAGAGTCCTGAGTTTATGCTCGGCGTCATTAACCTGCGCGGCAGCGTCGTGCCGGTTATCGATCTGCGTCTCAAATTCGGCATGGAAAAAGCAGATAAAACGCAGGCAACCAGTATCGTCGTGCTGGATGTTATGGTCGGTGGCGAGATGATCATTGTCGGTGCGATGGTCGATTCTGTGGAAGAGGTGACAGAGATTGATGAGAATCAGATCGAGCCAGCACCCAGGATCGGCACCAGGCTGAATACCGACTTTATTAAAGGGATGGGGAAGCAGAACGACCAGTTCCTGATCATCCTCGACATCGACCGGGTCTTCTCCAGCGACGAACTGTTGCTGGTACAGGAGGCCGCTGTCGGTTCCTGATCAGTACTGTTTTTTGTTTAAAAAAGGGTCGTCCTGGACAACTGAAAGATGTCCAGGACGACCCTGCAAAAAAAAATCAAATTTAACCGGGGAGTTGGATTTGCGGATCATCCCCTTCACGGTAGAGTAGAATCGTCCCGCCCATAACTTGCGCGACCGCTGAGCTGGTCGCCGCCGCAAGTTCCTCCGCAACCTCTTTGCGGTCAGAAAGACATCCTTCTTGCAGCTTCACCTTGATCAATTCATGGGCGCCGAGAGCTTCTTCTGTTGCAGCAATTACCGCTTCATTGACCTCGTCCTTGCCAACCATGACAACCGGTTTTAGGTGATGTCCAAGGCCTCTTAAATAACGGGCCTGTTTTCCTTTTAATGTTTTCATTCGTATCTCCGTCAAATGATCATCCCGGCCAACCAGTAAAGAAACATTCCGACCAGAACAGTGCCGCCGAGACTACGGGTTTTCAGCGCAAAGATCAATGTTGGAATGGCGACCAGAAGCTCTGGCTTGCCTAAAGCAAAACTGCGGGTCGTGGCATCGGCAACGAGTGATGGTGCAATCAGGGCGCTCAGGATTGCCACCGGGATCAGACTGAGCCAGTCGATTAACCACTGAGGCAGTTTTTTATGCGCCAGGTAGATCAGGGGAAGGCTGCGTGGGAGATATGTAACCATCCCCATGCCGCCGAACAGGAAAAAATAATCAAGAAAAGTCATTGCTTCACCTTGATACTCTTTTTGAGAAAATAACCGAGAGTGGCTGCGCATACAGAGGCTCCGACAATGTAGGAGTCACCTGGGATTAACAGGTACCAGGCGATTGAAGTTATCGCAGCCATCACCCCGGTCAGAATGTAGATGCGACCCTGCAATTGAAAAACCAGCAGACAGATAAACATCCCGGTCAGGGCGTAGTCGATACCAAACGCCCCTTGTGGAACAAATTGGCCGATCAGGCAGCCGGTGATGGTTGCCAGAATCCAGACGGTATTTGCCAGATGGTTAACGACCAGGGCCTGCCAGCGATTCCAGTTCCCATCGCGAAAGCGGGTCATGTTGACGGCAAAGCTTTCGTCGGTGATACCATAGGCATAAAGAGCCAGAAATCTGCGGCTGACACCGGAAAGATGAACCGCAAGAGATGAACTCATCAGGGTATGCCGAAGATTAACTACAAATGTTGTGAGGATGATGCCCGGAATCGTCGCGCCGGCTGCGATCATCGCGACGCAGATAAATTGTGCGCTGCCAGCAAAAACCATCACCGACATCATCCCGACAGCCCACCAGGGCAGGCCGGTCTGCTGAGCCAGAACCCCGAGCGCAAGTCCGATGGGGAAATAGCCGAGGCAGATCGGCCAGGCGGCAGCTAAGCTGGGACGAAGAATCTCGGATTTGAAATTATGATTATTTGTCATCGTTATAACAGTTTCAGTCTGAGCTTATTAATTCGGCATTGGTATGCTGATCAGCAGCGACATCTTACTCCTCCTGACCAGATAATCAAGACACAGACCGGGAAAAATGTCCCTTCTTCTTATGTCTGGTGAACAAATAAAAAAGGGCGCCCGCGGGCGCCCTTTGATTGATTGGGTCGTATTATAAATACTTAAAGAACCTGCTTAAGGAAAAGTTTGGCTCTTTCTTCGCGCGGCTCGGTAAAGAAATGCTCCGGCGTTCCTTCTTCGACCAGTTTGCCATGATCCATGAAGATGACACGGTCGGCGACTTCGCGGGCGAAACCCATTTCGTGAGTCACGACAGCCATGGTCATCCCTTCTCGAGCCAACTGTTTCATAACCTCCAGAACTTCACCGACCATTTCAGGGTCAAGAGCGCTGGTCGGCTCGTCAAAGAGCATAACCTTGGGGTCCATGGCGAGCGCGCGCGCAATAGCGACCCGCTGTTGCTGTCCACCGGATAAACGAATCGGGAATTCACTCTCTTTTTCGCCAATCCCGACTTTTTCCAGCAGTTCACGGCCTTTCTTTTCAGCTTCGGTCCGGTTGCGTTTACGAACTATCGTCTGTGCCAGAACCAGGTTTTCCAAGACCGTTTTGTGGGGGAACAGGTTAAATTGCTGGAAAACCATACCGACTTCACGACGAACCAGATTGAGATCGGTCTTGCGACTGGAAAGATCGACTCCATCAATGTAAATATGACCAGAAGTCAGGGTTTCCAGGCCATTCAGACAACGTAGATAGGTTGATTTACCAGAACCGGAAGGACCGATGATAACAACGACTTCTCCAGATTTGATGTGCGTGGTCACCCCGTCGACCGCATAAACGGTCTGACCGCGACCGACGAAAGTTTTTTTAAGATCGACTGTTTTAATCACTGACTGCGAGCCTCCTCTCTACCCAGGAAATAACTTGTGACAATACTGATGTAAGTAACAAGTAGAGTAATGCCACGATGAACCAGATTTCAAAGGTAGCAAAGGTCGAGGTGATAACTTCCCGACCACTTTTGGTCAGGTCGGTTATAGCGATAACCGAGACCAGCGACGAGTCTTTAATAAGGCTGATAAACTGGCCGGCCAGAGGTGGCAGTGTCCGCTTGAACGCCTGAGGAAGAATAACGTAAATCATCGCCTGGGGAACATTCATCCCGAGCGAACGGGCGGCTTCCATCTGCCCCTTAGGGATCGACTGGATTCCGGCCCGGATGATCTCCGCTACATAGGCACCAGCAAAGATCGCCAGGGCGCTGATGCCAGCGACAATTCTGCTGATATCGAGTACCGTGCCGAGAAAAAAGTAGAAAATGAAAATCTGTACCAGGAGTGGGGTGCCGCGAATGATCTCGATGTAGAAGATCGACAACTGTCTGAGAGTGATATTGCTGGAAACCCGACAAAGGCCGGTGATCAGCCCTATCGCCAGACCGAGAACGCTTGCCGTGGCTGACAGCCAGAGGGTCGTCCAAAGGCCGACCGTCAGCGGTCCAGCACGCCAACTCATGGTGGCGCCAAGAGAGTCACCTTCAAACATATATTCATCGACACTGACCCGAATTGTTTCAGTATCGATTTTGAAAATTCTTTCTTCGTTCTGTTCACTGACAACAGTAATCCTGGTTCTGTCACCAAGATTGTCTATTTTGGCGATACGACCATCAAAGGGGATGGTTTGAAGATCTTCCTGATGATAAAGAAAGTATTGTGGGACCCGGTTCCAGCGCCATGTATAGTCTATCTTTTTGGTTGCGACCCAGAGACCCGCTGCCAACGAGAAAAGAATGAGGACGGTCAATAGTCGCCATAGTAAGTTTCGGTAAAGAGTATCCACCTTGTAGGGTCTTTCTGAAAGAAATTTATAAAGACATTTCTGGATAAAAATTACGGCGGGGAAAATCATTATCCCCCCGCCGTAATCTTCAGCACATTAGTTCTGAACTTGCTTCAACCACTCATCGCTGAGAAACCACTTGCTGTAGATTTTGTCATAGGTGCCATCGCTTTTAACCTGGTTCATGAAGTTGTTCAGCCAGTTCAGCAGATCTCCATTACCATGACGAATTGCCCACGCCAGAGGCTCGTAAGTGAAAGGCTCGTCGAGGAATACCAGCTTGCCTTCGTTCTTCTGAGCATTAGCGATGGCCATATACGGCAGATCATAGACGAACGCGTCAATCTTTCCGTTGACCAGGTCCATAATACCTTCCTGCTCAGTTTCAAATGAAATATAGGTCGCGTTAGGGATCATGCGGTTAGTGGCTTGCTCACCGGTTGTGCCAAGTTTTGAGGCCACTTTATATTTTTTGTCGTTGAGGTCTTTGTAGGACTTTACGTCACCTGCGTGCTCTTTTTTAATCAGGATACTTTGACCAACGACAATATAAGGAGTTGCGAAGCTGACCACCATGTTTCTTTCCTGGGTCAGGGTCATGCCACTCATGATCATGTCGTACTTTTTGGTGATCAGTCCTGGGATGATGCCATCCCAGGCGGTGCTGACCAGCTCAAGCTTGACGCCCATTGCTTTGGCGATCCGCTTGGCCATGTCAACATCGAACCCGATAATATCGCCCTTTTGATTGGTCATTTCAAATGGCATGTAGCCCGGCTCCATACCGACACGCAGCACACCTCGAGCCTGGATATCGTCCAGGGTGTCCGCAGCAACAAAGCCGGGCAGAGTGACCATCAGTGCCAACAGGCAGCCGACCAACAGTGCAAACTTTTTCATAACAACCTCCTTGAAATGGATAGTGAAGAGTCGGCGTTGTTGCCGACGGGGGAAACTTAGTAGGATTTTCCTTCATCCAGTAATTCGGCAATCGACATCGGGGTCTTACATTCCGGGCATAAAGGGAGATCGTCAATTGGCAGATAGACGATCTCGGTATAGCGGCATTTTGGGCAAATTATTTCAATCGGTTCACGTCTGTTTCGTTCCATATCAGACCCTCAAGAGGAGATTGATCAAAAAAATATTTGAAATGGCCGAAGTTTTTTTTATAGCACAGCAACAACAGGCCGAACAAGCGATTATCAACACTTATCTCAAGGACAGCATCCCAATTTGGAAAGTGAATTTTTACCCGACACTTTTTACCTGACAGCGATCCTTTGCGCTTTACAAATCAGAGGTTCACGATCTATTATTAACGGTTTTCAGCCACAGATCCTTCACAATTTTCATTTAAAACAGGACTACATGAATCAGCAACTTATTCGTAACTTTTCCATTATAGCGCATATAGACCACGGCAAGTCGACGCTTGCTGACCGTCTGCTTGAAGCAACAGGAGCACTGACTGATCGTGAGAAATCCGCTCAGTACCTGGACAAGATGGAGCTTGAGCAGGAGCGTGGAATCACCATCAAGGCCCAGGCGGTACGGCTGAACTATACAGCTAAAGACGGTAAAACCTACTTGCTGAACCTGATTGATACTCCCGGACATGTTGACTTTTCATATGAGGTCAGTCGTTCCTTGTCCGCCTGTGAAGGTGCGATGCTGGTTGTCGATGCTGCACAAGGTGTTGAGGCCCAGACCCTGGCAAATGTCTACATGGCGATCGATCAGGATCTTGAAATTTTCCCGGTCCTTAATAAGATAGACCTTCCCAGTGCTGACCCTGAGAGGGTTAAAGAGGAAATTGAGGAGATCATTGGCATCGACACCAGTGATGCAATCCTGGCAAGCGCCAAGGACGGTCTTGGGATTAATGATATTCTGGAAGCGATCGTCGCCCGTGTCCCGGCACCTGTCGGGGATCGTAGTGCTCCACTGAAAGCATTGACCTTCGACTCCTGGTACGATTCCTATCAGGGGGTCGTCGTTCTGGTCCGGCTCATTGATGGCGTGGTTAAGAAGGGTGACAAAATCAAACTGATGGCCACAGGCGGGATCTATGAAGTGCAGAAGGTTGGCGCTTTCAGTCCGCATCCCTTAGCTTTGCCTGAGCTGGCAGCGGGGGAAGTCGGTTTTATTATTGCCGGAATCAAGGTTGTCGAAGACGCCAAAGTCGGCGACACCATTACCCACCTTCATGCTCCAACCGCCGCGGCCCTGCCTGGCTATCAGGAAGTGAAACCGATGGTCTTCTCCGGTCTCTATCCCATCGATTCCGGAGAGTACGATTCTTTACGAGATGCGCTGGAAAAGCTGCGTCTGAATGACGCTGCGTTCTCCTTTGAGCCGGAAAACTCACTGGCTCTTGGATTCGGCTTTCGTTGCGGGTTCCTTGGGTTGCTGCATATGGAAATTATCCAGGAGCGGCTTGAAAGGGAGTTTGGCGTCGAGCTGATCACCACCGCGCCGACGGTTGTTTACAAAGTCACCACCGTCAAAGGCGAGCTGACCCATGTTGAGAGTGCCAACATGCTCCCGGATGTCCAGTTGATCGAGAAAATCGAGGAACCTTTTGTGCTGGCGTCCATTCATGTGCCGAACGAGTTTGTGGGAGCGGTCCTGAACCTTTGCATCGAAAAGCGTGGCACCCAGCGAGAGCTGAAATACCTGACAGTTAATCGTGTCATGGTTGTCTATGAATTGCCTCTCAACGAAATTGTCATGGATTTCTTTGATCGTCTCAAGTCGATCACTCGCGGCTATGCCTCACTCGATTATGAACACCTCGATTTCCGTGAGAGCCAGCTGGTTCGTTTGAATGTCCTGATTAATGGCGATCTGGTCGATGCTCTGTCCTTGATCGTCCATCGTGACAAGGCCCAGTTCAGAGGTCGGGAACTGGTGTCTAAGATGAAGGAATTTATCCCTCGACAGCAATACGAAGTGGCGATTCAGGCCGCTATCGGCAATAAAGTTATCGCCCGGTCGACGGTCAAGGCCCTGCGTAAGGATGTGACCGCCAAGTGTTATGGTGGCGACATTACCCGAAAGCGGAAGCTGCTGGAAAAACAGAAGGCCGGGAAGAAACGAATGAAACAGGTCGGGAGTATTGAGCTTCCTCAAGAAGCATTTCTTGCCATACTCAAAGTTAAAGAATAGGACTATCATGGCTTTTTTTTTCAAAAAAAGAACAGAGGCGGACCAGATCGGTAAAGTAAAAAAATCCTGGTACCGTGAATGGGCAGAAGCACTGATCGTTGCGGTGATCCTGGCGTTGATCATCCGTACTTTTCTGTTTCAGGCCTTTAAAATTCCGTCCGGTTCGATGCTCGACACCTTGCTGATTGGCGATCATCTGCTGGTTAACAAGTTCATCTATGGGACACATCTGCCTTTTAGTGACAGCCGCTTCCTCGCCCTGCGAGAGCCGGAGAGAGGGGATGTCATTGTTTTTGAGTTTCCGGAAGATCAAGGGAAATCTTATTTTCAGCGGCGTGATTTTATCAAGCGTGTTATCGGCGTTCCGGGTGACGTGATAGAGGTCAAAAACAAGCGGGTGTTCGTTAACGGACAACCGTTTATTCTCGAAGAAGAAAGGCACAAGGACACGAATACGGTTCCGGCGGTTGCCGGTCCGAGAGACTTTGCCGGTCCGATCAAGGTTCCGGAGGAGAGCTACTTTGTCATGGGAGATAACAGAGATTATTCCTATGACAGTCGTTTCTGGGGATTTGTCCACATGTCCAAGATCAAGGGGCTGGCATTTATCAAATACTGGTCCTGGGATGCTGAAAAAAACATGCCTCGCCTGGGACGGATTGGTCGCTGGATCGATTGAGCTGTATTTAAACGGACTAATAATCGTGAAATCAGGTTGACAATCGACAACGGCAACTGCTAGATTCCGCGAAACCAAAACCATGCTTCGTCCACCCCTTTAATTTAACCCGAGAGGTTAACAAGGGCATCCTCGATGGCACTGCAGATTTATAAAAAATATCGAAAAGTACCTGTGCGCACCGGCGTATCAGGTACTTTTTTTGTACCCGGAACCCGCAGGAGGTAAACGGATGGCAAGCGAAACTATTGAAATTCTTGACCTGGCAGGAATCAATCGCGCACTGACACGTATCGCTCATGAAATCCTTGAGCATAACCGGGGCACAGAAAACCTGGTCCTGATCGGTATTCGAACCGGGGGTGATTACCTGGCGGCGGAATTACAGAAAAAGATTGCCGAGATTGAAGGAGTCATGGTTCCACTCGGGACCGTCGATATCACCATGTATCGTGACGATCTCGGCTCACGCAGCAACCTTTCTGTCGGCAAGACCGATATCCGCTTTCCCCTCGGTGAAAAACAGGTGGTGCTGGTTGATGATGTTCTGTTTACCGGACGCACGATTCGCGCGGCAATGGATGCTCTGGTCGATCTCGGGCGACCGCTCAATATCCAGTTAGCAATACTGATCGATCGTGGTCATCGTGAATTGCCGATTCGACCTGACTATATAGGCCGCAATCTGCCCACTTCACGCAATGAGCAGATCGAGGTGGAATTTGACGAGCAGAACATCCCCACATCAGTCAGTCTGATTAAATAGCGCGCGGAGGAGAACGATGGACTTTAAGCAGAAACATATTCTCGGGATAGAAAACCTGACCGCCGAGGAGCTGACTTTCATTCTTGACAGCGCTGAAAGCTTCAAGGAAATCAGTACCCGTAACATCAAGAAGGTCCCGACCTTGCGCGGCAAGACCATCATCAACCTGTTTTTTGAAGCAAGCACGCGGACCCGGACCTCTTTTGAGATTGCGGGCAAGCGGTTGTCGGCTGATACCGTCAATATCAGCGCGTCCGGATCGTCAGTGGTTAAAGGGGAGACCCTGGAAGATACAGCGAAGAATATCGAGGCGATGCACCCGGATATCATCGTTATGCGACACAATGCCTCGGGAGCCTGTCAATACCTGGCGGAACGACTCGATTGCTCGATCATCAATGCCGGAGACGGCATGCACGAACACCCAAGTCAGGCGCTTCTGGATGCCTTCACCATCCGCCAGCACAAAGGGAAGATAGCAGGACTGACCGTGGCGATTGTTGGTGATATCACCCACAGTCGCGTTGTTCGTTCCAATATCTATTGCCTGAACAAGCTGGGTGCCAGGGTCCGCATTGCCGGCCCCGGAACCATGCTTCCACCGGGTATCGACAAGTTGGGTTGCGAGGTGTTCAATAATCTTGAAGACGCCATCCGCGATGCTGATGTCGTGATGATGCTCCGTATTCAGCGCGAGCGGCAGGGAGCAACCTTGATCCCGTCGGTTCGCGAATATTCCCGTTTTTTCGGTCTGAATGAAGCGAAGTTAAAGTTGGCCAAACCGGATGCCATTGTCATGCACCCGGGCCCGATCAATCGTGGCGTTGAGATGGCATCCTCTGTCGTTGACGGACCGCAGAATGTTATACTCGACCAGGTCGAGAACGGTGTCGCTGTGCGAATGGCTCTCCTTTACCTGGTCTCCGGCGGTGACAGTCTGCAGAACGATTAACCTTCATTATAAGGGATGGTAAAGATGAAAACCTTGATTAAATCAGGCCGTGTCGTTGATCCGGCAAACAATATTGATGAAAAGCTCGATCTTCTGATTGTTGATGGAAAGATTGCTGAGGTTGCACCGAATATTGACGCTGGTGATGTTGAAGTGATTAACGCTGCGGGCCTGATTGTGACGCCCGGCCTGATCGATATCCATGTCCATTTGCGTGATCCGGGCCTTGAGTATAAGGAAGATATTATCAGTGGTACCCGTGCAGCTGCAGCGGGTGGCGTTACTTCGGTAGCCTGTATGCCGAACACCAGCCCGGTGAATGACAATCTGGCGATCACCAGATACATTATCAACAAGGCACAGGAACAGGGAACCGCCAACGTCTATCCAATCGGTTGCATCACCAAAGGACTCAAAGGTGAGATTCTGGCCGAAATGGGCGAGCTGAAAGAGGGTGGCTGTGTCGGTTTTTCCGATGACGGTCTGCCGGTCAAGGATGGAGAAATGATGCGACGGGCGCTGGAGTACGCCAACACTTTCGGCGCACCGGTTATTTCACATGCCGAAGATCTGTCGCTGGTCGCTGGGGGCTGCATGAACGAAGGATCGATTTCCACGGAACTGGGCCTCAAGGGAATCCCTTCGGTAGCGGAAGACGCCATGACCGCCAGAGACATCATGCTCTCCGAACTCACCGGTGCGCGCCTGCACATGGCCCATGTCTCCACCAGGGGGAGTGTTGAGCTGGTTCGTCAAGCCAAAGCGCGTGGTGTACGAGTGACCTGCGAGGCGACACCACATCATTTCATGCAGACCGATGAAGCGATTCGTGGCTACAGCGCCAATTTTAAAATGAACCCGCCACTCCGCTCCCGGGAGGACCTTGAAGCCGTCCGCGCAGGGCTTGCCGATGGGACTATCGATGCGATTGCGACCGATCATGCACCGCATCACATTGATGAAAAGAATGTTGAATTTGCAATCGCCATGAACGGTGTTGTCGGATTAGAAACCATGTTGCCCTTGACCTTGCAGCTGGTTGCTGACAAGGTTCTCACTCTCAATCAGGCCGTTGCTCTGGTGACCTGTCGACCTGCGGCTGTCCTCGGTCTGGACCGTGGAACCCTTTCGGTTGGCGCCGTCGCCGATGTGACCCTGATCAACCCGAACAAAGAGTGGACAGTCGATGCTCAAAAACTGCTGTCGAAGAGCAAAAACACATCTTTTAATGGTCAGAAGATGAAAGGTTACGCTGTTCGCACACTCCTGGCAGGAAAAACGGTTTTTGAGAGATAGTGTCGATATTTTAGATAGTTTTACTTCAGTAGTTCACATTGATTATCAGTGAAGAGGTTTCAATGAAAGCAATTCTGGCCCTTGCCGATGGCAAGGTATTTGAGGGAAAATCTTTTGGTGCGACCGGTGAAATATCGGGTGAGGTCGTCTTTAATACCAGCATGACCGGTTATCAGGAGATTCTCACCGATCCCTCCTATTGCGGTGAGATTGTCACCATGACTTATCCGCAGATCGGGAATTACGGCATTAACCCCGAAGATGTTGAATCGCGGCAGCCATTTCTTTCAGCGTTTGTGGTCAAGGAAGCCTGCACCTTCCCAAGCAATTTCCGCTCGGAGATGACCCTTGGGGACTATTTGAAAGAGAACAACATTATCGGCATCGAAGGGATCGATACCCGTGCTCTGGTTCGTCATATCCGCACCGTCGGTGCGCAGGTTGGAATCGTTTCAACCGTTGACGCTGATCCTGAGAGCCTGGTAGCCAAAGCGCAGCAGGCGCCAGGTCTGGTCGGTCGCGATCTGGTCAAAGAGGTCACCTGTGACGAATCCTACCACTGGTCACAAGGGACATGGGCGCTGGGGTCCGGTTACGCGGAACAAGGTGAAGAGAAGCTTCCTTACAAGGTTGTCGCTTACGATTTTGGTATCAAGCAGAACATCCTCCGCAACCTGGTGTCGAGAGGCTGCGACGTGACCGTGGTACCTGCCGAAACCCCTGCGGCAGAAGTGATGAAGATGAGCCCGGACGGGGTTTTTCTCAGTAACGGTCCTGGCGACCCGGAGCCGATCCATTATGCTCAGGAGAATATCCGTCAGCTGCTCGGCAAGGTTCCCGTCTTTGGTATCTGCCTGGGACACCAGCTGCTCTCTATCGCCCTGGGCGGCAGCACCTATAAGTTGAAATTCGGCCATCGCGGCGGGAACCAGCCGGTGCTCGATCATCAACGTCAACAGGTAGAAATCACTGCACAGAACCACGGTTTTGCCGTTGATGAGACGACACTTTCAGACAAGGTCAAAGTTACTCACATCAACCTCAATGACAATACGGTTGAAGGGATTCAGCATACCGAACTGCCGGCTTTCTCGGTGCAGTATCATCCAGAAGCCTCACCGGGACCACACGATGCACAATACCTGTTTGACCGGTTTATTGAGATGATGGCGAAAAACAAATAAAGTTCAATATTGCACCTTATTTTCGAGGAAAATAGATAAATGCCAAAGCGTACAGACATTAAGAAAATCCTGATCATCGGAGCTGGTCCGATCGTTATCGGTCAGGCCTGCGAGTTCGACTATTCCGGCACTCAGGCCTGCAAAGCCTTGAAAGAGGAAGGCTACGAAGTGGTTCTTCTGAACTCCAATCCGGCAACGATTATGACCGATCCTGATTTCGCGGATCGGACCTATGTTGAACCGGTGACACCTGAAGCCCTGACCAGGATTATTGAGCGGGAGCGCCCCGATGCTTTACTGCCGACCCTGGGCGGCCAGACGGCTCTCAATACGGCTGTCTCTGTCGCTGAGTCGGGCGTACTGGATAAGTATGGCGTAGAGTTGATCGGAGCCCGCCTGGGCCCGATTAAAAAGGCCGAGGATCGAACCCTGTTCAAGCAGGCAATGGAAAAGATCGGGGTTGAGGTTCCGCGGTCCGGCTTGGCTCACAATCATCAGGAGGCGATGGAAGTCATCGCACATATCGGCTTTCCAGCGATAATCAGGCCATCCTTTACCCTCGGTGGTACTGGCGGCGGGGTTGCCTATAATCGTGAAGAGTACGAAACCATGGCCCTGGCGGGGATTGACGCTTCGCCGACCGACGAAATCCTGGTTGAGGAATCGGTTATCGGCTGGAAAGAGTACGAACTTGAGGTCATGCGTGACACGGCGGACAATGTCGTCATCATCTGTTCTATAGAAAATCTGGACGCCATGGGGGTTCATACCGGGGATTCAATTACCATCGCACCGGCCCAGACCCTGACCGACAAGGAATATCAGATTTTGCGTGATGCTTCGCTGAAAATCATCCGTGAGATTGGCGTCGATACCGGTGGGTCGAATATTCAGTTCGGGATCAACCCGAAAGATGGCAGGCTGGTCGTCATCGAAATGAACCCGCGGGTCTCTCGTTCTTCGGCGCTGGCCTCCAAGGCGACCGGTTTCCCGATTGCCAAGATCGCTGCCAAGCTCTCTGTCGGGTACCGCCTGGATGAAATCCCCAATGACATTACCCGTGAAACTCTGGCGTCCTTTGAGCCGACCATCGATTATGTGGTGACCAAGGTGCCACGCTTCACTTTCGAGAAATTTCCCCAGGCGGACGCGACCCTGACCACCCAGATGAAGTCGGTGGGTGAGGCGATGTCGATCGGCCGGACCTTTAAAGAAAGCCTGCAGAAAGCGCTCCGTTCACTGGAAACCGGCTCGTATGGTTTTGAGAGCAGGTTGTTTGATGTCCCCGGCGAGTACCGCAGGACCTTGACTCAGAAGGAACTTGATGATCTGCGTGACAACCTGCGCATCCCCGGTTGTGATCGACTCTGGCACCTGGCTGATGCCATCCGTGCCGGTTTCAGCATTGATGAGATCCACAAGCTGTCTGGTATCGATCCCTGGTTTCTCTGTAATATCGAGCAGATTATCGACATGGAAGCCTTATTGATCGACCGCAGAAAGCAGATCGCAACCGGTGATCAGGCTTTTGTCGAGATGCTGCGCGAGGCGAAACAGTATGGTTTCTCCGACCGGCGACTGGCAACGCTGTGGGAAGTAACTGAAGACGACGTCCGCCAGTTACGCCACAAGTTTGATGTCCGCCCGGTCTACAAACGGGTCGACACCTGTGGCGCCGAATTTGAGGCACACACCCCGTATCTCTACTCATGCTACGAAACAGAATGTGAGGCTGAACCCTCCGAGAAGAAAAAAATCATCATCCTTGGCGGCGGTCCCAACCGGATCGGGCAGGGG
>DATFMC010000093.1:0-12522 GCA_035267105.1 Geopsychrobacteraceae bacterium | reverse complement strand
CTGATTCTACTGCTGAGCGATTTCAATCAGTGGGATGATGAGGTCAAAAAGCAGCTGGCATTACTCAGGCGGCATTGTGAATTGGGGCTGGTCCATTGCTTCGACCCCCTTGAAGCCGAGCTGCCGCCCGTCGGCTCTTACCGTCTGAGTGATGGTGAGCGGGATCTGACAATAGAGACAGGGAATCAGGAAGCGCGGCGGCACTATCAGGACAATTTCGACCAGCGTCGTCAGCAGGTGGAAGAGTTCTGCCGCAGCCAGCGCAGCCGGTTGATTCTGCTGCCGACTGATGCCGATCCGCTCGATTGCCTTTCCGGCATAAGCAGGGGGGGCTGAGATGCCGAATGATCTGCCGCTGCGCGATATTCACCTGCCCGCTGAAGTCAGTTCCTGGCCCTTGGCTCCCGGCTGGTGGGTGCTGCTGGTTTTGCTGATCGTCGGCGTTGTTTCAGCCTGGCGCTATTGGCGAGGGCGTCGTCTGCGCCGGTTGGCCCTGGGCCGTCTGGAACAATTGACTGGACTGCCTGACGCAGAGCTGGCAACAGCTCTGTCGCGCCTGTTGCGACAAGCGGTGATCAGCCACTTTCCGCAGAATTATGCCGGACTCAGCGGCCGGGATTGGCTCGATTTTCTGGATCGCCCATTCACTGACCAGCCCTTCAGCCAGGGCGTCGGCCGCTGCCTGCTCGATGCTCCTTACCGGGCCGATGCTCAGATCGATAATGCCGCATTGATCGATCTGTGTCGTCGCTGGTTGAAAAAACTTCCACCACAGCCGTTGCAGCAGAGGAGGGGCCGATGATCCATTTCGAGTGGCCCTGGGCTTTCGCGTTACTGGCGCTCCCCTGGCTGGTCTATAAGCTCTGTCCCCCTGCCCTGGCTGCTGAAGAGGCGGCCCTCTGGGTTCCCAGTCTCTCTCCTTTTGGGGATATGCAGCGCCGCAAAGGACGCACAAGGGCACGTTGGCAACTGCTGCTTGCAGTTCTCTGTTGGCTGCTGCTGGTCGTGGCAGCAGCGCGACCGCAATGGCTTGGTGAACCGATTGAGCTACCGATCAGTGGTCGTGACCTGGTGCTGGCGGTCGATCTCTCCGGGAGTATGAAGACCAGAGATTTTCGTCTCGGCGGAGAAAACGTCAACCGGCTGGTTGCGCTTAAAGAGGTGGCGGGTGCTTTTATCGAACGTCGGGTCGGTGACAGGTTGGGGCTGATTCTTTTTGGCGAACAGGCATACGTTCAGACGCCACTCACCTTTGATCTGCGGACCGTTCAGCAGCTGCTTGACGAGTCGGCGATCGGGCTGGCAGGCGAGCGGACTTCCATCGGTGACGCCATCGGGCTGGCCGTCAAGCGTCTCAAGGAGGGGCAGGGCGGGGAACAGGTTCTGATTCTGCTGACCGATGGTGCCAACACTGCAGGGCGCTTGACGCCACTGAAAGCAGCTGAACTTGCGGCCCTGGAAGGGTTGAAAATCTACACGGTCGGCATGGGTGCCGAGTCCATGTCGGTGCGGACTCTTTTTAGTCGTGAGACGATCAACCCCTCCGCCGATCTTGACGAAAACACGTTGAGTATCATCGCCCAAAAGACCGGGGGGCGATACTTCAGGGCCCGTGACACCGAGCAATTGGCGGAGATTTATGCGGAGCTGGATCGGCTTGAACCGGTGGAAAAAGAGCATGAGGTTTTCAGGCCGATCTCTGAGCTCTACCCCTGGCCACTTGGGTTGGCGTTGAGTGCGGGAAGTTTACTCTTTTTGCTCCCATTAATTCCGATCCGGAGGCGTTGATGAGCAGTTTTCATTTTTTACGCCCGGAGTGGTTTCTCGTGCTGCCCCCCCTGTTGCTGGCGCTCTTCTGGTACGCGCGTCGTCAGTTGCGCAGTCAGAGCTGGCAGGCGGTCTGCGACCCGGAGCTGCTGCCTCATCTGCTGCTGGGCCGATCGGTGCGTCGAGCCAACTGGCCGCTCTGGTTGCTCCTTGCAGGATTATTACTGGCGGTTCTGGCACTGGCCGGTCCGGTTTGGGAACGCAAACCACAGCCGGTCTTTCGCCAACAATCAGCGCTGGTGATCCTTTTTGATCTGTCACGCTCCATGCAGGCCGCTGATCTTAAACCGAGCCGCTTTTTGCGAGCCCGACTCAAAATTGAAGATCTGCTGCGGCAGCGGGAAGAAGGGCAGACCGCCCTGATTGTCTTCGCCGCAGATGCCTTCACCGTGACCCCGCTGACGGATGATCGTCACACCATCGAGTCGCTGTTGAAGAGTCTTGAACCCGAAATGATGCCAGCGCAGGGGAGCGACCCAGCGCGCGCTATCGAGCTGGGGCAGGGGTTGTTACAGCAGGCAGGGTTGACATCCGGGAGGTTGCTGCTGGTGACCGATGAAGACCAGCCATCCTCTGCACTGGACGCTGCCAGTAAGCTGCAGCAGCAGGGGTATGAGCTGGCTGTGCTCGGTGTCGGAACCCTTGACGGTGCGCCTATCCCCCGGGCTGGCGGCGGATTTTTCAAGGATGCGCAGGGGGACCCGGTTTTCCCCAAGCTCAATCGGGCCGGATTGCAGGAACTTGCAACGGCTGGCGGGGGAAGCTACAGCGAGCTCAGTATCGACGATAGCGATCTCAATACTCTGCTCGCCGGACTGGATGATCGTCGTCTCAATCAGGCCGTGCAGGAGGATGAAAACTCCGCTGCGACAGGCGATCGGTGGCGCGAAGAGGGGATCTGGCTGCTCTGGCCCCTGACGCTGTTGGCTGCGTTTGCGTTTCGGCGCGGCTGGTTGCTGGTATTGCCACTTCTGTTGCTGGTTCCCGCACCTGCTGAGGCGTTCACCTGGACGGATCTCTGGCAGACCTCTGACCAGCAAGCTGCCCAGGCTTTTGAACAGCAGGATTACGCTGAGGCCGCAGAACAGTTTCAGGATGACCGCTGGAAAGCAAGCGCACTCTATAAGGCGGGCGAGTTTGATGCTGCGGCGAAGCAGTGGGAAAATCCTCAAGACGCTGAGGATTGGTACAACCTTGGGAATGCCCAGGCCAGAAAAGGGGATCTGCCTGCTGCTCAAAATTCGTATCAGCAAGCGTTGGAGTTAGAGCCGGAACATGTAGACGCACAGTTTAATAAAGGGCTGGTTGAAGAAGCGATGCAAGAGCAGAAAAAAGAGCAAGAGCAACAGCAACAGGATGATATGAACCAGCCGAAAAAAGAGGAGCAAAGATCCGGAGGGGAGGACAATCCTTCCCAGCAGCCGAAATCGTCGTCTGAATCGCAAGAAAAACCCGATGGGGAAAAGGCACAACCGGACCAGTCCCAAGGGCCGGAAACGGAGCAGGATGCGGAACCGGCCGCCCAGCCATCACCAGCTGAAGATGAGAAAGAGCAGGCGCCTGAACCGGAAGAGCTTTCTCAATCGAAAGCAGGGCAGGATTCCAGCGATCAACAGCAAGAAAAAACCAGTGCTGCAGAAGAACTTGCAGAAGAGTCGCCCGAAAGCAGCGAGCAGCGAGAATCACGATTGTTGTTGCAACAGATTCCCGATGATCCGGGTGGTTTGTTGCGCCGCAAGTTTCTCTATCAATACCGCCAGCGCGGTCAACAAAGCGAATCGGATCGATCATGGTAAACAGATATCGCATAATTTTCATCACTCTATTGCTCTGCGGACTTTGGCATGGAGCAGCGGCGGCTCTCAATGTCGAGGCGGTTGTCGGGCAAGACCGGATTGCCATGGGCGAGAGCCTGCAACTGCAGTTGCGGCTGGACGGCAGCCCCGATGACGATCCTGATTTTACCCGGTTGGAAGAAAACTGGGAGGTTCTCAGCCGTTCACAAAGCAGCCAGATGAAGGTCGTCAACAGCAACTTCAGCCGTTCGACGGTCTACAACCTGACGCTGATGCCGCGCAGCGAAGGACAGTTGATGATCCCGGCGGTCTGCTTCGGCACGGACTGCTCACTGCCGATAACTATCGAGGTTTCATCAAACCCCTCTCTGGACGATCCGGGCAACGAACCGGTTCAGCTGCAAACCGAGGTCAGCTCTCATCAGGTTATGGCTTTGGGTCAATTGATCCTGAAGGTTCGGCTGCTGGTCAAATACGGACTTCCGCTCGGTCAGCTCAGTGACCCGCAAGTAGAAGGGGTGGACGCGCTGGTCAATAAGCTGGGGGCCGATCTTCACAAGCACGAAAGGCGAGACGACGGGCAGGTCTATCAGGTTGTTGAACGGACCTACGTGATCTTCCCTCAAGAGAGTGGTCAGCTGCTGATACCAGGTTTGCAGTATGACGGGGTGGTTCCCGGCGGTCGCACCCGGTTCGATCCTTTTGCCAGGCAGGGCATGCAGATCCGTCGAACCTCTGAACCTGTACAGGTCGAGGTCTTGCCGCTGCCTGATGATCTGGGGCAACGTCCGTGGATTCCTGCGATTGCAGTTTCACTGCAGGATGATTGGCAACGTCAGCCACCCGAACTCGTCGTCGGCGAGCCAGCGACCCGAACCCTGCGACTGAGTGCCGAAGGGGTTCTGTCGGCACAATTGCCGGAACTGGAACCGACGGCACCAGATGAATTTAAACTCTATTTTGATCAGCCACTGCGCGAAGATCGACGACATTCCAATGGAACGACAGGCGTACTGGAACAGCAGGTGACCCTGGTGCCAACAGAGGCTGGTCGCTACCGGTTACCAGCGGTCGACCTGGACTGGTGGGATGTCAACGCCGGTGTCTGGCGAACAGCACACCTTGATGCTCTGGAGCTTGATGTCGCTCCAGCGGTCACTGCATCAGTGCCCTCAGAACCACCTGACTCTCCAGCGCAGGAGTTGCCGACAGAGACAACCGTGTCAGACGACAACGAGAAGGCCCCACTGACAGCATCGACTGAGCAAAAGGGAGTCATCAGCCCGGGGTTCTGGCCCTGGTTGAGCCTCGGACTGGCGCTTGGCTGGTTGCTGACCCTGGCGTTGATGTTCAGGAACCGAGGGGGGCGCGAAAAGCTGGTGCCGGTTAAGGACAGGGATACGTTACAGGATGAAAAGAATGCCCGGCGCACAGCCATAAATGCAGCCCGAAACAGTGATCCTCACAAAGCTCGTCAATCACTTGTATTCTGGAGCCGGACCCTGTGGCCCGATAGCCCGGGTAGCTACGAAAAACTATTCAATGCTGTAGGTGAGGATTTTCGTAAGGAACTGGGATTCTTAGATGTCTGCCTGTATGGCGAGAACTCAGCCCCCTGGGATGGTCGGCAGCTGGCGGCTTACATCACTGAGTGGCATCAGCCTGAAAGAACAGAAAGAGACAAAACGCTGCCAGAGCTTTACCCCGGCTAGTGAGGTCTGCCCGCAGTAGAGGACGCCTCTTTTTGTCTCGAAGACAATCAGAGAGGTGATCATTTTCCAGACTGCCTCGATTCCTGGAGATCGCTCATAGCAAAGCATGAAATTGACCAACTCGAATTATCGGGTTGGTCAATTCTTTGCTCTGTGGTGAAAATATCTGCTCTGCTTATTCATCCGCTGATTGATCGAAGCTTACGGATAAACGCGCGCCACAAATTCTGCGACACAGGCTGGCTTCTCTATTCCGTCAATCTCTACAGTAATCCGATAAATGATCTGCACCCCTTCTCCGACGGCCTCGGCGCTCTGAATTAGAGTCCTGGCCCGAATGGTTGAGCCAACCTTGACCGGTGCGGGAAAGCGGAGTTTATTCAGTCCGTAATTGACGCGGAATTTCATCCCCGGGTAGTTCTTCTGGAAGAAGTCGGGATGGTTGCTCTCGGTCAGCCAGGGGAGCAGCGACAGGGTCAGGTAGCCGTGTGCGACGGTGCTGCCGTAGGGGGAGTCCTGGGCGGCGCGTTCGGGGTCAGTGTGAATCCACTGCTGGTCGCCGGTCACTTCGGCGAATCTGTCGATCCGTTCCTGGTCGATCTGCAACCAGGGGCCGACATGGGTTTCTTCTCCGATTTGAGAGTTCAGGGTGTCGAGTAATTTCTCTGCGGCGGTCATTGATGGGCCTCGCTGTTAACAATAAAATTGGCAGGAATGTTGGTTTTTCTTCCGTATCCGGTCAATTGCGTTTATCCTGCTCATCTTACAAAATCGTTAAGACAATTGCTATTTTTTCAATCCCTTTGAACTTCCGCGGAGGAACTATGCGTACGGTAAACAGATTGATTCAGATGCTTCTGGTTGCTGTCCTGGTCTTTGGACTGGCGGCCTGTAACGAGAAGCAAGAGCAGCAAGAGCAAGTGACGGAAGCACCGAAAGTGGAAAAAGAGAAGATCATCTGGAAACTGGCGATGACCTGGCCCGCCAATACCCCGATTCTCAGCGAGGCCGTCACCAAGATGGCGGAAGACGTCAAGCGGATGTCGGACGGCGAGCTGGAGATTCGCATCGATTCCGCTAATAAACATAAGGCACCTTTCGGCGTTCTCGATATGGTCAAGGCCGGACAGTACGAAATGGGCAACTCAGCGTCCTATTACTGGAAAGGCAAGGACATCAACACCATGTTCTTCACCAGCATGCCATTCGGTATGATCGCTCCGGAACAGTATGCCTGGTTCTACTACGGTGGCGGCATAGAGCTGATGAAGAAAGTTTATGATCAGCACGGTGTCTATGCTTTCCCCGGCGGCAACACATCCAATCAGATGGGCGGCTGGTTTCGTAAGGAGATCACATCGCTCGACGATCTCAACGGCCTGAAGATGCGCATCCCCGGGTTTGCCGGTGAGGTGATCTCGAAGCTGGGGACCGTGGTGACCAATATTCCACCCGGCGAGCTCTATACTGCCCTCGATCGCGGCACTATCGATGCGCTGGAATGGATCGGTCCGTCTCTCGACCTGAACATGGGCTTCCACAAGGTTGCACCATACTATTACACCGGCTGGCATGAGCCTGCCTCTGAGATGCAGTTCCTGGTCAATCAGCAGAAGTTTGACGAGCTGCCTCCTCATCTGCAGGCGATCCTGACGAACGCCATGCAGCTTGCGGCCTATGACATGTATGCCCACATGATCGATGTCAGCGCCAAAAACTGGGCGACCATTCAGCAGGACTACCCGGACGTCAAGCTCAGAACTTTCCCTAAAGAGGTGATCGCCAAACTGAAGGAAGAGAACATCAAACTGCTCGATGAACAGGCGGAAAAGAACGAACTGTTTAAAGAGATTCTGACGTCGCAGCGTGATTACCTCAAGAAGGTCCGTGAATGGACGCGGATTTCCGATTACGCATATTTGAAAGACAATATAGAAGAGTAAAAAGTAACCCCCCTCGGCAATTGCCGAGAGGGGTACCTAAACTGTGGGTTTTTGATATTTTAAAGTTACAGGACATAGATCTCAGTCGGTTTTCGGGGCCTTTGACTGAGCAGGAAATCTTGCTGGGAATTTTACCTTATTACAAGCGCTAGGAGGCTGTCGGACTTTCCCGTTATTAAGAAAATCGGCGTCCACAAATCCTCTGTAGAGAGTTTTCTTTTCAGCCGAAGGGTCCACCGGAATCAGTTTTTGCCTATAAATGCTTCAAGCCCGACAGGCTGCTAGCAATTATGATTTGACATGGTAATGCAAATGCATTACCATGTCAAATCATAAGATAACACTTCCAATACGGAGGCTATAATGCAAGCGCCTAAATTAATTTGCGAATCTACTTTAACGGATCGATATCAAACCACGATTCCAGACACTGTGCGAAAAGCCCTCAACCTGCATAAGCGCGACAAAATTTGCTATTCTGTCCAGCCAGATGGACAAGTAGTGGTCTCTCGTGTTGAAGAAAATGAGGAAGACCCTGCACTCGGGCATTTTTTGTCCTTCTTGGCCAAAGATATATGCCAGAATCCTCAACACGTCAACGCTGTCGGAACCGATCTTTATGATCGAATTCACGCTCTTGTAGCAGATGTTGAAGTCGATCTTAACAGCCCTCTCCTAGATGAGGACGAGTAGATTGCCGGTATCAGCACCGTTGGTAGTTAACGGATGGAACATATTTTTCCACTCTCTGTTCCTCGACCAAGTTGAGGAACTTTGTGAGCATGTTGAGTCTCTTCGCGAGAAAGACCCTGTCGGTTACGCAAAGAAAAATGCAACGAAGCGGTTAGCCGCAATCGAAAAACTTGCCTTTGACGTTATTCCACAAAACCCAACATCGCCCGAATATCGTCAAGGGATGACCCTTGGTGAGGAACATAAACACTGGTTCAGGGCTACTTTCTTTCAGCAATACAGGCTTTTTTTTAGGTTCCACCTTGAAAGCAAGGTGATCGTATATGCTTGGGTCAACGACGAAAAAACAAAAAGGGCATATGAAAGCAAATCAGATGCCTACAGAACCTTTAAAAAAATGCTCAATAATGGTAATCCACCGGATGATTGGGCTGCCCTTTTAGGTGAGGCTACGAACGAGTCCCACCGGGCCAAGGATCTTGCTTCGAAGTTGTGAAATCTGCACAGTCCTTCACATAACTCTATGCTATAAAAAAAACCTCCAGTTGATACAGCATGGAGGTTTTTTGGTGAATAACCCGCTGAGGACCAATGTTTGTCCGATAACTGGATGTCACCATTTATGGCCCGACAGGATTCCATCGAAAAAAGACCGAACTCCGTGTGAGATTCGCCCTTTGACCGCTTGCCGGTACGATTTGCCAGGCGCTTAGGCTGGTGTCCAGTAACAGCGCTTGGGCGAAACAATCTTTTCGTCTTTCTTCATTTGCGCCATGGCCTTGTCGACAGCTTTGCGCTCAAGGCCTCCGAGTTCTGCAATTTTTCCGGCATTGAGTGGTTGTCCTTCAGCACGCATAACTTCCAGGATTTTTTCAGTGATATCCATAAATACACTCCTTAAGTGAATAAGCGCCAGACAGCTACAGGCTACCAGGTCTGATCTGCGGATTCAATTGTGACGGCGAGCGTTGCCCTTAGCCAGCTGAACTTTTCCTTCAAGGCGTCGAAATCCGGTCCGGATGTGACAAACTCAGCTTTTCCTTTGATCAAAAATCCGGCCCCAGCCCCATGCAGGCCTTGAACTTTACTGCTTGCTGTCGTTATGACAACCTCAGGATTTGTTTTAATGTTTTCTTCAGTCTTGTGCATATAGCCAGCCGGGATTAAAAACCTTTCTTCTGGCGAGATCTGGACGTAGCTGTTCCAGGTGTTGACCATATGGAGGCCGTCCTCACCCTGTGTCGCGATTGAAACAACGCCATCTTTCTTCAGAATCTCGAGTAATTTTTCAGCAATCATGTCAGTCTCCTGTTGATGTTTAGTGTTTAAAGTTTTTCGTAGACAGGCGGAGTGTATTTGTATTTTGCCCCCTCAGAAAGGTATAATTCTGAAAAAAATAATGGGGTCAGATTGACTATGTTTACATTGAGCAGCAACGATGATACGCCGCTGTACCGACAGCTCTACCAGCAACTCCGCGAGAAAATACTGACCGGGAAGCTGCCCGCAGACTTCAAGCTGCCCTCCATTCTTGGCCTGGCAGAGGAGCTGGAAGTAAGCCGGAATACAGTTGAAAGTGCTTTTCAGGAGCTGTGTTCAGAGGGCTATATTTACAGCAGACCCCGCAGTGGCTATTTCGTTTCCGACATTGACAAGGAGTATGCAGGGTCCTCTCAACTGGTTCGAAAGAAACAGGATCTCCATCCAAGACTGTCTGAAAGTTATCGCTACGATTTTCATCCAGCCCGGCTTGATCCAGAGGTCTTCCCGTCAGCGCTCTGGCGAAGATGCCTGCTGGATGCTCTCCGATCGAACGTCGAGGCCTTGTCACATTACAGTGAGCCACAGGGCGAATGGGGGCTGCGATGTAATCTTCAGTTTTACCTGGAACACTCACGTGGCGTCCTCTGTTCGCCAGATCAGATTGTCATCTGCTCCGGCTTGCAGCATGGCCTGCAGATTGTGACTCAGCTGATCAAGGAGAGTCACACCTCTGTTGCAGTCGAGAATCCCGGTTATCATCTCCCCAGAGATCTGTTTCGAAACCATGGTTTCAAGATCATCCCTATTGCTTCCGGCCCCAAAGGGCTCGCCTTGCATGAACTCGAAACGCTTTCTGACACAGTTGTCTACGTTACACCCTCACATCAGATGCCCCTTGGGCATGTCATGCCCGTGGCCGATCGATTGAAACTCATCTCATGGGCAAAAAACAGGAACGGAATTATTATTGAAGACGATTATGACAGTGAGCTTCGATATACAGGTAAGCCCATTTCATCGCTACAGGGGCTGTCACCAGACAGCAATATTATTTATCAAGGGACCTTCTCAAAGGTTTTTTCACCGGCGTTGCGATTAAGCTATATGGTTCTCCCGCATGCATTTTTAAGTGTCTACCAGCGCTTCTTCAGAAATCACCTGTCACCGGTCCCCCTCCTGTCGCAGCTGGCCATGATTACGTTCATGGAACGGGGTCACTGGGAACAACACATCCGGCGGGCCCGGATATTTTACAAGAAAAAACATGCAGTTATGCTCCGGGCCATCGGGGATTATTTTGGGGACAGAGCAGAGGTCATTGGCCAGGGTGCGGGACTTCATATTGTTCTGAAGTTAGCCAAGACCTTAAAGGACGAAGCAACCATTCTGGATCAAGCACGACAGCATGGTTGTCGGTTGTTGCCTTTTTCCGATTTCTCCGTTACGGACAGACCGGAAAACGATAAATTGCTTCTCGGTTTCGGGGGGATCGGTATTAAGGACATACCGCGAGGTATCGAAAAACTCTCCAAAATATACACTTAATGCCGGACCTCCATCTGCTTGGAGGCCTGAAAACAGGACTACTTCGGTTACCGCCAGGGATTGAAACCCGCCAATTGTTGAAAACAATTGACCAATGCAGACGGTCTTGTTAAGCATAGAGCGCTCACGGGATTCAACGTTTTTGACTGTTGACTCCCCGCAAAAACAACTACCAGATAGAAAGAGGTCACCATGATTCGCGCAGCGCACAACAACACCGTGACGGTTAAATACACCGGCAAACTCGCCGACGGAACTATCTTTGATGCGTCTGCTGAAGACAGCCACCTGTCATTTATTATCGGCAGGGAAGAGGTGGTCAAAGGCTTTGAGGCAGCGGTCCTCGATATGTCCCAGGGAGAGACAAAAACTGTCGTCATCGAACCAGATCAGGCGTACGGAGAACCCAAACCTGAACTGATCGAGGAGATTAACCGCGCTGACCTGCCTGAAGATCTCGAGCTGATCCAAGGTCGGCAACTGGAAGTGACCCAGGGTGATGGCAGCATCTTGCTGCTTATGATCGATAAAGTCACTGAAAAGACGGTCACTCTGAATGCCAATCATCCCCTGGCGGGCAAAGCGCTGACTTTTGATATTGAGTTGCTCGAAGTTGACACAGAGCCCCCCAAAGAACTCCCCTCATTTTTTACCGAGGCACTGGCGGCAGGCCCAAAGCGCTGACTGTTTCTTTCCAGAGAATATGTAGTAAATCAGAAGTGAAATTTAAATCACAGAATTAGAGACGACTCTGAAATCCGGGGCAGACTAAACGTAACTCTGTGGAAGGAGAATCATCACAGCTGTGGCTACGCCACCAGTGGCGATACATCCCGATATATAGTCCGAGAAATAAATCCATTCCCTTTTTTGGTCATAGCAGCTTTGGTTGATTCTACGCCGACTTAAGTGCTATAAAAGCCCATCTGTTTGCTATGATACATGGTGAGGGGCTCATGACAATGGAACACAAACCGCAACATTCACCAGGCAGGTGAGGTTTGCGGTTTTTTTTATATATGACCTGCATTGGTCCCAGGACTTATCAACAACAGCTCTTGGAATCGCATTTGATGGACCATAAATCATTCTTCGCGAGGGGAGATATGTGAAAAAGGTAATTGATCAAGTGACTACAATAAAAGTCAATAAAATCGAAGCAGCTCAAAGGCAAATTGACGCCGCTATTCGCTTACTGTTTGATTCCGAAGACCCCATTGCTATCCATACACTAACAATGGCTGGTTTTCGAATTCTAAGAGATATTGCTGAGAAACAAAAATGTCCTATTACTATGTTATTTAAGTCATTTATTCAGCCAGGTATGGAAGGAAAATTTTGGGGTTCACTTCAAACACTCGCGAACTTTCTTAAACACGCAAAAAAAGATCCAGAAGGGATAATTGAGAATATCCAAGAGGAAGTTAATGACTCAATAATATTATTAGCGTCACTTTATTATCAAGGTCTTGGGTATCAATTTACGCCTGAAATGTTGGCTTTAATTGGATGGTACTCAGCAATTCATCCTGATTTTATTCGTGATGATGCTTTCCAAAATATCCTGAAAAAATTAGAATCATTGCAAGACAATTTATCAGGTAAAACTCGTCAGGAACAACTGGTAGAGGGTAAAGAGGTTCTGGATATAGCAAGACCCTTTTTGCGTAAGTAAAAGATGTGTACGCCACACGGCAAAACATTCTATTTAGCCGCCGGTTCTTGTATACAACGCACTTCTAT
>DATFMC010000092.1:0-46262 GCA_035267105.1 Geopsychrobacteraceae bacterium | reverse complement strand
GCAATGGTGAACAGCGAATGATCGACCAGAAGCAACCGTACGCTGCACGCCAGGAGCTGTTCCTCAACCCTGAACAGGTCGAAACGGGGCTCGGGTCGCAACGCAGGATCGAGTTCTCACGCTTGCGGGTCTTTCAGCTGGAAGACGAGCGGGAGCGATACCATTTCAATATCCAGGGCAATGGCGATCTCAAAGTCGTTCCCGGCGCTGAAAATGACGGGCTGGAACCACTGCTTGAAAAACTCAGCTCCTGGAAAGGGACCAGTTGGCGCACCTTGCTGGTCTGCCATCAGCCCGGTCAGGCGCGTCGTCTGCAGGAGCTGCTCAAGGCTCACCACCTGAACCTTCCGCTGGAAGAGCGGATCGACCTGTCACATTTGCCGACCGGACGCCCGATGCTGACCATCGGCGAGCTCTCCGCCGGATTCCGCTTGCCGGAAGAGAAGCTGGCGGTGATCACAGAAGAGGAAATCTTCGGGCGCAGAAGCCATCGCCGAAAATCCGGACGACAAAAAGCCCGACAATTGATGTCGAGCCTGTCAGAATTGCAGAAAGATGACTTTATCGTCCATGCCGACCATGGTGTCGGACGGTACCTGGGGCTGACCCACCTGAAAACCGGCAACATCGAGGGGGACTTCCTGCACCTGGCTTATGCCGGTGACGACAAACTCTACCTGCCGATCGACCGGATCGAAAAAGTTCAGAAGTACGTCGGTGGTGAGGGACACAGTCCCCGACTCGACAAGATGGGCGGTCAAGGATGGGAAAAAGCCAAGCTGCGTGCCCGGGCTGCGGTCGAAGAGTTGGCTCGCCAGCTCCTGGAAGTTTTTGCCCAGCGGGAGCTGAGGCAGGGCTTCCAGTTTTCCGAGCCAGACGCAATGTTTCGCGAATTTGAAGCAACCTTCCCTTATGAAGAGACACGCGATCAAGCGCAGGCGATAGAAGAAGCGTTGGCCGACATGATCTCCCCCCGTCCCATGGACCGGCTGGTCTGTGGCGATGTCGGCTATGGCAAAACCGAGGTCGCCATGCGGGCAGCCTTCAAAGCGGTGCTCGACAATAAGCAGGTCGCGGTTCTGGTGCCGACCACTGTGCTGGCCCGTCAGCACTGGGAAAGTTTTCGCACCCGTCTGCAGGATTTCCCGGTTCGCGTCGAGATGGTCTCACGCTTCAGAACCGCGGCTGAAAACCGACAAACCCTGAAAGATGCGGCAGCGGGAAAGATCGATATCCTGATCGGAACCCATCGTCTGTTGCAACGTGATGTCAGCTTCCGCGATCTAGGATTGCTGGTCGTCGATGAAGAGCAACGTTTTGGCGTCAGCCATAAAGAACGTTTGAAGAAATTCCGGGCCGAAGTCGATATTTTGACCCTGACCGCCACCCCCATTCCAAGGACTTTGCATATGAGCCTGTCGGGCATGCGCGATCTGTCAGTGATCGAAACCGCCCCTGTCGACCGACTGGCAATCCGCACCTACGTTACCCGCTTCGACGACGATCTGCTGCGCGAAGCAATCCTGCGCGAACTGAGACGAGGTGGACAGGTCTACTTCGTACATAACCGGGTCAAAACAATCGGCGCGATGGCTGATCATCTGCGCAAGCTGGTCCCCGAAGCAAAGCTTGCGGTCGGCCACGGGCAGATGGCAGAGAAGGAACTTGAGCAGGTCATGCTCGACTTTATCGAAGGGAAGAGCAATCTGCTGCTCGCCTCTACCATCATCGAAAACGGCCTCGACATCTCCCGCGCTAACACGATTATTATTAACCGCGCCGATTGCTTCGGCCTGTCCCAGCTTTATCAACTGCGTGGCCGGGTCGGCCGCTCGGATCGTCGCGCCTATGCTTACTTACTGATTCCGGGCGAGGCGGCCCTGACCAGAGAGGCCAGAGAACGGCTCAAGGTTTTGCAAGAGTTGACCGAGCTCGGTGCCGGATTTCGCATCGCCAGCCATGATCTTGAGCTGCGCGGCGCAGGAGATCTGCTGGGTGGCAAACAGTCCGGTCCGATTGCCGCCATCGGCTTTGAACTCTACACCGAACTGCTGGAAGAAACGATCGATCGTCTGCGCGGCAAGGAACGGGAAGAAAGGATCGATCCGGAAATCCGTCTTGGCATATCGGCTTTTCTGCCGGAAAAATACCTGCCTGACCCGAATCAACGTCTGCAGTTTTACCAACGAATGGCTGCAGCCGAAGAGGAAACCGATCTCTTCGATCTGGCGGAAGAGTTACGCGATCGCTACGGAGAACTTCCTGCCGTTTCAGAACTGCTGTTCGGCACCATGAAGCTGCGAATTCTACTCAAGCGGTTGAAAATCGAGATGATGGAGTATGACGGAAAACAGCTCAGTCTACTTTTCCACGCCAGCACTCAGGTCTCACCGGACAAGATTCGTCAATTACTGACAGAGCAGGCGGCGCGCTATCAGTTCTCTGCCGACTATCGGATGAGCATCGATATCGGCCGCTTCCGTGAGCAGGAATTGCTGGTACAGGCCAGGAAGGAATTGCTGCAGCTTGTTTAACAAAATAGGTCGTCTCCGAGAGCAAACTATGCTAGCGTCTTGGCCTGATTCTTCAAACAGATTGAAACGCTACTTTTACTGTTGATAACTCCATGATAAAAAAGATTCTGCTCCTGATTCTGATTGCTGCTCTGCTTGCTGCTTGCCAGCAGCAGGAACCATCGCCGCCCCTGGTCCAGATTGGAGCGAGGGAAATCACTCTGGATCAGTTTCGTGTCGAGACCGGGCAATCCACTGAAGCGGTCACTCAACAATCGTCCGCGGAGCAGCAACAACTGCAACGCCGTCTGCTGGCCCAGTTGATTGATCGGGAACTGATTCTGCTCGAAGCGGAAAAACGCGGGATGCAAATATCCCCCAAAGAGCTGGAGACAGCTCTGGCTGATCTGAGAGGGTCCAATACTTCTGAACAGTTTCAAGAGGTGCTGCGCAGCTCGGGCCAGAACCCCGAGCACTGGATGCAGAAGCTGCAACTACGCCTTCTTACGGAGAAGGTTGCGGAACAAGCGACCTTGAGCGCCGCCAGCGTTAGTGATGAAGAGGTCACAGCCTATTATCGGGAGAACCTGGATCAGTTTCGTCGTCCCGCTCAGCTTCGGGCTCGGCAGATCATGTTAGCGACCCAGGAGAAAGCTGAGCAAGCTCTGGCACGCCTGGAGCAAGGTGAAGACTTTGCCGATCTGGCCAGAGAGGTTTCCCTCTCCCCCGATCGGGAAAACGGGGGTGATCTCGGGTATGTTTCGCGGAACCAACTGCCGATGGAATTTGACGAAGCACTCTTCAAACTGCCTGTCGGTCGCGTTAGCGATCCGGTTTCCAGTCCTTACGGCTACCACCTCTTTCTGGTTGAGAAAAAACGAAAGGCGGGACTGGAACCTCTGGAAAGTGTCAGGCAGGAACTAACCGAAAGGCTCCATCGGCAACGAAAAGAACAGGCCTTTAAGAAATGGATGCAAGAGTTGCGGCAAAAGACGCCGGTCCGGATCGATTGGACGCAGCTGACACCTCAAAAATAACACTGTCGGTAAAATGAGTTATGGAAAAAGGAACCACCATGAAGAGAGTTATGACATTTTGTCTGCTACTGGTTTTGTTTGTCAGCCCGGCAATGGCTGTCACCGTCAGTCGAGTCGCAGCCATCGTTAATGATGACATTATTACCACCTTTCAACTGGAGCAGGCGGTCGCTTCAGCCCAGGATAAAAACAATCTGGGAAAACTCTCTGGGTCTGCCTTAAAGCAGCTCCAGAACCAAACTCTCGAGAAGATGATCGATGAAAAACTTTTATTGCAGAGAGTGCGAGAGCTGGGCCTGACCGTCACCGAGAGCGAGCTGGAAGCCGCCATTAATGATGTGCAGATGCAGAACAATCTGACCCGCGAGCAGTTGATTTCAGCTCTGAACGCCCAGGGGATGGATTTCCCTACCTATCGAAAAAACCTGGAACAGGAACTGATGCGCTATCGCTTGATCGGGCGTGAGGTTAATAGCCAGGTCGAGGTGACCAGCAAAGAAATCCGGGAATATTTTCGCGAGCATATTGATGAATATCGAATAGAACCGACCATTCACTTAAAAAGGATCAGCTTTGATGTCCCACGCGATGCCAGTGACGAGCAAAAAGCCGCCGTACGGGAACTGGCTGAGACCGTCCGCAATAAGTTGATTGTCGACAAAGAGCCATTCGATGTCGTACTGGCAACACTTGCCAATGCCGCCGATAGTGACGACATGGGCTCAATAGAAGAAAGTTCTCTTCTGCCAGTCTTCCAGGAGGCACTACGAGGACTGGAGGCAGGACAGGCAACGAAACCGATTGCTGCCACAGGGAGTATTCATCTCTTCTTTGTGGCTGAACGCAACCCAGGCGACAGCAACTTGTTCGACAAGGTCAAGGGAGAGATTGTGGAGATTCTTCGGGGAAAAAACACAGAAAAACGCTACGCCGAATGGTCTCGGGAGCTCCGGGAAAAGGCAAATATCGAAATTCTTCTCTGAGTTGAGACCCTCTTTCCTTCCAGTCCTTAAATCCGAGTCGCTATGCCTGTCGCATTGCGGCTCTTTTTTCGGCTTGCCGGGCAGCAACTTTTTGCTAATCTTACTGAAGTCCCCCCTGCGAGGTACTATGTCCGAGATCGGTCAATATCTTCAGTTCTGGTTATTCCTGGCTTACTGCTCCTACCTTGCTCTGACACCAGCGCCGAATGACTTATTGGTTGAGACTTTTTCTGATAAGTTTCTCCACTGTGCCGGATATCTACTGCTCTTAATCTCCTGTAATCTCGCTCATCGTGCCGGTCGGCATCTTCTTCTCAAAGTGTCCCTGCTATTCACCTTTTCTGTGCTGATTGAAATAGCACAACATTTCATCCCACATCGTGGGTTTGCCATCAGTGACCTCATCGCAAATTTGTCCGGACTTCTTTTAGGGGTAATTTTGTTGCTCCTGTATAAGAGCTTCAGAACCGGGAAGACTTATCAAGGATCATAATAGGTGCGAGGGCTTCAACACTGAGCTCTCTCTACACTGTAGAATACAGAAAATCTCAATACTGCCCCCCCCTTATAAAGAGAGAGCCTTCCGTGAGAATACCGAGACTCAATCTACAGAAATTCAGACCTCTATAGTTGAGCCTGAAATCTCTGTCTCAGAAATACTGGCCACCATCTATCGGCATGCATCTGTCGGAGATGGTCAGTAGATTCTTGTAGCATTGATTCTATAAATCATCAGCACTCCCTTTACCCGCACTAAAACAAAGTCACCCAGCAAGGACTGTCAGCGCTATTAATTGACTGTTTAGGGGGCGGTATGTTAATCTTATTAGCTCTACACAAAGGAGTCTGATTTGTTTAAAAAAGGAGATATGGCGGTTTACCCTACGCAGGGCGTTGGGGTGATCGAGGAGATTGAGTCTCGTGAGTTTTCCGGGCAAACGCAGAACTTCTATGTCATGCGGATTGTTGACAGCGACATGACGATCATGATCCCGGTGGGAAATGCCGGTCAGGTTGGAATGCGGCAGCTGATCAAGCAGGACCGCATTTCTTCAGTCTTTGATGTGTTGGGTGCATCTCCTGAGGCGGGAAAAATCGCTTCCTGGAGTCGCAGGCAGCGAGAATACAATGATAAACTGAAAACTGGTGATCTGCTGGAGGTTGCCGACGTGCTGCGTGAGCTTTATCAGATCCGTACCTCGAAAGAGCTTTCTTACGGGGAGAAAAAGGTGCTCGATCAGGCACGACGCTTGCTGGTCACTGAGGTCGCTCTTGCAGAAGGAGCCAAGGAAGAGATGGTTGCCGCCCGGGTTGAAGAGCTTTTTCATTAATCGCTGAGACAGATACTTACAAACCAGGCGTTGTTGTCTGGTTTTCTATTTCGGATTTTTATTTTCAGGGGCTTCAGGCCGCTTCTTCTTTTTTGGTATGCCGATGAAAGCAACGGTTCTGGTGCCAGCGGCCGGAATGGGTCGCCGCATGGGCGCGTCGATCAACAAGCAGTACCTTGACTTGGCCGGTCGGCCGATTCTGGCTCATACTTTGGCCCTGTTCCAGCAACACCCCTCCATCGACAGTATCTATCCAATCCTTCCCGCAGATGAAATTTCCTATTGCCAGGCCCACATCGTAGATCGTTACGGGCTGAGTAAGGTCCGCCGGATTGTGGCAGGCGGCGCTGAACGGCAGGACTCGGTGCTGAATGGTCTTCGAGCCCTTGACGTTGATGGTGTGACCAGAGAAACAATTGTTTTGATTCACGACGGGGTAAGACCATTGTTTGATCGAGAGTTGATCCCGCAACTTATTCAAATAACAGCATTACAGGGTGGCTGTGTTGTTGGTGTTCCGGTCAAGGACACGATTAAGGAAGTGAGCGCTGGTCAGATCAGCGCGACACCGGAACGGCAACGACTCTGGCAAGCCCAGACACCGCAGGCCTTTCGCTTCGGTCTGATTATGCGTGCCAGTGAAAGTGCCGAGCGGGAAGGTTTTCTCGGAACCGACGATGCGTCACTGGTTGAGCAGTTGGGGGAACCCGTGATGATGCTGGAAGGACATTATAGCAATATCAAGGTGACGACTCCTGAAGATATGCTGATCGCAGCCGCTTTTATGCAGAAACAGGGGCTCGTGCAATGATGCGAATTGGTCACGGCTATGATGTCCACCGTCTGATTGAAGGGCGAAAGTTGATTCTCGGCGGAGTAGAGGTTGATTATCCTCTCGGATTGCTTGGACATTCCGATGCTGACGTGCTACTGCATGCTATCTGCGATGCAATTCTCGGTGCTCTTGGGATGGGGGATATCGGCAAACACTTTCCTGATACCTCGGACCAGTTCGCTGGAATCGACAGCCGCAAGTTGCTGCGTGAAGTTATTGGAAAAGTGCAGATGTCCGGCTACCAGGTTAGCAGTCTTGACAGCACAATCATCTGTCAGAGACCAAAGCTGGCACCGTATATTGAAGCGATGGCGAAAAACATTGCCGATGATTGCCAGGTCCCGCCGGGACGGATTAATGTTAAGGCGACCACGACAGAAGAATTGGGGTTTGCCGGCCGCGGCGAGGGGATTGCTGCTCATGCGGTGGTTTTGATGGCTAAAATTGAACAGGGTTAAATGCGCAACGAACATTTGTCAGAGGTAGGAATATGTATGAGCACAACTGAAACAGCCAGCAGCTCGAATTTTATCCGTACCATCATTGAAGAAGATCTTGAATCCGGTCATCGGGATCAGGTGATTACCCGTTTTCCGCCAGAGCCAAATGGCTATCTGCACATCGGCCACGCAAAAAGTATCTGTTTGAATTTTGGTCTGGCCGCCGACTACGAGGGGCGTTGCAATCTGCGCTTTGACGATACCAATCCGACCAGGGAAGAGGATGAGTATGTCGAGGCGATTAAAGAGGATGTCCGGTGGCTCGGGTTTGATTGGGGTGAGCAGCCTCTGTTTGCTTCGGATTATTTTGAGCAGCTTTATTTGTGGGCGGTGCAGCTGATCAAAAAGGGGAAGGCTTACGTCGACAGCCAGAACGCTGAAGAGATGCGCGAGAATCGTGGCACCCTGAAGCAGCCGGGAATCGACAGCCCGTACCGTGATCGCAGTATCGAAGAGAACCTGGAACTCTTCGAGAGGATGAAGAGCGGGGATTTTCCGGACGGTGCACACATCCTGCGGGCGAAAATCGACATGGCTTCGCCGAACATGAATCTGCGTGATCCGGCCATGTACCGTATTCTGCATGCCGATCATCATCGTACTGGCGACAAATGGCGCATCTATCCAATGTACGATTTTGCTCATGGCCAGGAAGATTCTATTGAGGGGGTGACCCACTCGATCTGTACCCTGGAGTTTGAGGATCATCGTCCACTCTACGAGTGGTTTCTCAAAGAGTTGGACATCTTCGCCCCGCAGCAGATTGAATTTGCTCGCCTGAATCTCAGCTATACGGTAATGAGCAAGCGTAAATTACTGCAGCTGGTGACCGATAAGCATGTCTCGGGTTGGGACGATCCGCGCATGCCGACCGTTTCCGGAATGCGCCGTCGTGGTTATCCGGCGGCAGCAATCCGTACCTTTTGTGACCGGATCGGAGTCGGCCGGGCGGCCAGTTGGATCGACCTGTCGGTGCTGGAAGATTGCGTACGTGAGGAGTTGAATGAAACCGCTCACAGACGAATGGCGGTATTCAATCCGCTCAAGGTGACCATCACCAACTATCCTGACCATCAGGTTGAAGAGTTCGCTGCGCCCAACCACCCTCAGCAGGGAGAGTCGGGAACCAGGGCGGTGTCGTTTTGCAACGAGCTGTACATCGATCATGACGATTTTATGGAAAACCCGCCACCACCAAAGAAGTATTTCCGCCTCGGTCCTGATCGCGAGGTGCGGTTGCGTAATGGTTACATCATCAGGTGTGATGAAGTGATCAAGGATGCTGGTGGAAAAGTGGTCGAGCTGAAATGCAGCGCCGACTTGGATACGCTTGGGAAAAATCCAGAGGGGCGAAAGGTCAAAGGGATCATCCACTGGGTTTCGGCCCGTCACGCAGAAAAAGCAGAGGTGCATATTTATGACCGACTTTTTAATCAGGAAAATCCTGACAAGGCGGAGAATTATCTGTCGGCGCTCAACCCCGAATCGCTGCAAACCACCGAGGCGTTAATCGAGCCGAGTTTGCTGCAGGCTATGGTCGGGGAGGTTTTCCAGTTTGAACGAGTCGGGTATTTTACGGTTGATACCAAGGATTCGCAACCGGGTAAGCCGGTGTTTAATCGGACGGTCACACTGCGCGATACCTGGGCGAAGATTAAATAAGGCTTTTTGCCGCTGAGGGTGGTGATCCACGGCGGCAAAGTAAAACACCTCAAGAGATCTCTCAGCATACCCGACGATCTTTGAGGGGAAACACAGGAGCTTGATTATGGGGTTACGTATATACAATACATTGAGCGGGCGGAAGGAAGAATTTCAGCCGCTGGTTCCCGGCAAGGTCGGGATGTATGTCTGCGGTGTGACAGTCTACGACTACTGTCATATCGGCCATGCCCGCGCCAATATTGTTTTTGATATCATCTACCGTTATCTGCGGTTTGCCGGTCTTGACGTGACCTACGTCCGTAACTATACGGATGTCGATGACAAGATCATCAACCGCGCCAACGAGCGGGGTATCGACAGCAAGGAGCTGGCCGAGGAATTCATTCGTGCCTTCGATCAGGATATGGACACTCTCGGGCTGGCCAAGCCGACTCATGAGCCGCGTGCCACGGAGTATATCGATGAGATCATCGCGATCTGTCAGACCCTGATCGATAAGGGGGTGGCATATGCTTCGCAAGGCGATGTTTATTACCGGGTTGATAAGTTCGACAGCTACTTGAAACTCTCCAAGCGGAACATGGATGAGATGCAGGCAGGGGCGCGTATTGCTCCCGGTGAACAGAAGGAAAATCCCATGGATTTCGCCCTCTGGAAAGGAGCCAAGCCGGGGGAGCCGAGTTGGCCCTCTCCCTGGGGTCAGGGCCGGCCGGGTTGGCATATTGAGTGTTCGGCGATGAGTTCTTCGCTCCTCGGCGACAGCTTTGATATCCATGGTGGCGGCCGCGACCTGATCTTCCCGCACCATGAAAACGAGATTGCCCAGTCTGAGGCTGCCAGCGGTAAGCCGTTCGCCAAATACTGGGTGCATAACGGATTCGTCAACGTCAATCAGGAGAAGATGAGCAAGTCTCTTGGTAACTTCTTCACCATCCGCGATATTGTCGAAACCTTTGATCCCGAAGTCGTACGCTTCTTTATTCTCACCGCCCATTATCGTTCACCCATCGATTTCTCGGATGGAAATCTCGAAGATGCCGCTTCCGGACTGAGCCGTTTCTATGAAGCGTTACAAGCTTCGGCAGAGGCAGTGGAAGGTTGCCCGGAAAGTGAACTTACTTCCGACCTTGGTGCGCAACTGGAAGCCAAGTTTCGCGAAGCGATGGATGATGATTTCAACAGCGCACTGGCTATCGGTCACCTCTTCGAGGGGGTAAGAAGCATGAACCGCCTGATAGGTGAAAAAAAGTTTCGTAAAAAAGCCGATCTGGTGGCCAAGGTCCGTGACCTGCACCAGGCGGTTTTGAAACTTGGCGACGTCCTCGGCCTGTTCCTCTCCAGCCCTGCTTCCTGGCTGGAGCAGTTTCGGATGGCCGGACTGCGCAAGCTCGATATGACTGCAGCGCAGATTGACGCGCTGATCGCTGAACGTCTGCAGGCGCGTAAGGATAAAGATTTTTCCCGGAGTGATGAAATTCGTGATGAGCTGGATGCGAAGGGTATTATGTTGCTCGATTCACGGGACGGGACCACTTGGAAGTTGAAGTAGTCCTTTTCGCCATAGTGGTGTTGATCATTCTTTCGCTGGAATTATTGTCAATAATCGACATTCTGCTAAAAAAATTGATGATTTTAGATATATCAGGTACTTTGTACAGGTAACGTAATCTGGAATCAGGGATTAATGTGAATTGTTCGCTCTGTGAACTGTTGCTTAATGACCAGCAGAAGGAGGCGATTTATGTACCATTTTTTGAACGCGTGTAAAAGGATTGAAGATATTTCCTGTCAGATTTACCAGCTGTTATCCAACGAAAGAACTTATTCTAAAGAGGTTCGAAAAGCCTTCAAGCAGCTTAGCGATGATGAAAGAGCGCATGCCAACCAAATAGATTTAGTTGTTCAAGCGAACGCTATGGAAATAAAAACACTTCCAACAATTTCAGATAAAAGTATCAAAGATGCTCTGAGACATGCCGAACAAATGTTGCGCAAGGTAATGGAAGCGAAACTGAGCGAGAAAATGGCTTTACAACTTGCTGTTGAGATGGAAAAAAGATTCGTGGGTGTTCACGCCCACAATGCCTTGAATTTTCAAAACCAGAAATTGACTGAACTTTTCAGAGAGCTCGGCAAAGAAGATGAGAATCACGTCGATACCCTGCAAGAGTGTTTAACATAGAATAAAAGCTGAGTAGAAACGGCAGAGTAAGAAGTGACTGTTTCCTGAACTGCGCATTGTATTCGTGTGTTTCGCGGAAAAACAATCAGGTTGCTGGAGTTGACGCTTCAGTATTATATCGAAAAAGACCGTCATTGTACGGTCTTTTTCTTTTTTGTGGTCCGTTTTAGCGGAGATGTGTCAAAGATAAGACAGTTGAATGGATCAATTCAAAGTGATAAGCGAGACTGGTTTGCTTTTATTTCTCAGCTTGCATTGTCGGCAAGATTTCCCTTTGTTCAGCTATGGTACAGACCTGTACTCTCCTGTCCGTTTGAAGTGATTTAACTTATTGATTAATAGCCACTTTATTTGTTTTCCCGATGTTGAATATGGGTCGATATCTGCTATAAGTGAAGACAGGGAGTTGCGTTTTTTTGAGTGGGAAAACAACATGGCGGAAAGGAGAAATATCATGGCAAGGATGGACCTTTTCAGAGAGATGGAGAACCTTCAAAGAGAGATCGATCATACTTTCGGCCATTTTGGGGTCGGCAGGCGTTTGTCGCCTTCTTTTCTCCCCGGAATCGGCACAGGTGACTACCCGCGAATCAATCTGAGCGAGGATGAGGAAAGTTTCTATCTGGAAGCGATGTCTCCGGGAATAAATCCCAAGGAGTTGAGTCTCAATGTGATGCAGCACACACTGAATCTTTCTGGAGAACGTAAACAAGAGAAGGAAAGTAAGTGCACTTGGCATCGTAACGAGAGAGGATCCGGGAAGTTCATGCGCACCATTGAATTCCCGACAGCGATTAACATTGAAAAGGCGGATGCTGAGTATCATAACGGGATGCTTCTGATTACCCTGCCCAAAGCCGAGAGCGTCAAGCCGAAAAGGATCGAAATTCGCCCGCACTGATCTGCGCGGCATTGGGTTAATAAAAAACTGAAAGGAGAAGATAGCCATGGCAGAACAAGGAATAACAAAGCGGCAGGAATCGACTCCCGCAATGCGTGAAGAGATGCGTTCACAGAGACGCTACCTGACGCCAGCAGTTGATATATTCGAAACAGATGAAAAGCTGGTGCTGGTTGCCGACATGCCGGGTGTCGATAAAGATGGTTTGGATGTCAGTCTGGAAAAAGGAATCTTGACACTGAAGGGTGAAATGAAATCCGCTAAAAAAGGCCAGTTGCTTTTTCACGAGTTCAGTTCCGATAATTACTACAGGCAATTCAAGCTCTCCGAAGAAATTGACATGGAGAAAGCCTCTGCTGAACTGAAAGATGGAGTGCTGACGCTCACTATGCCTAAATCCGAAGCTGCAAAGCCACGACGGATAGAGATCAAACATTAATTCTGACCTCTGAACATTGGCCCCTGCATTCTTAATTTCAGGGGGCTTTTTTTGCCCTGAACAGAATAATCATTATCCCTTCGTCCACATAAATTCCTTTTAGAGCATAAGTGGATATTCCATTTCTTCCTTACCGGAACCTGCCGGTAGCTTTTCGCGAGCCGACATTGACCTTCAGCTGGAGAAAAAGACATGATAAAGAATTTTCTCGACCGGTCCGTTACGAAAAGGCAGGATAGAAATAAATCTTTTTGAGGAGTTTCTATTAATGCCTGAACCGGTCTCTCGAAGTGCCACCCTGTTTGTCGTCTGCGTTGCGCACTTTCTCATGCCGTTCATGATGTCGGCGGTGGGCGTGTCGTTGCCGGTTATGGGACGTGATTTCGATGCCAGTGCGATACAGTTGGGGTTGGTGGAGACGACCTACGTTCTTTCAGCGTCGATCTTTCTGCTGGCGATGGGGAGGCTGGGGGATATCCACGGGCGACGGCGGGTTTTTCAATATGGGCTGGTGTTGTTTACCCTGATCGGAGGAATTATCTCCCAGGCCTGGTCGATTGAAGCGATCATCGCCCTGCGTTTCTTGCAGGGGATGGGCGGATCGATGGTCATGGCGACGACCATGGCAATTGTCGTTTCAGTTTTCCCGCCAGAGGACCGGGGCAGGGCCTTGGGGATCGCCGTGGCGAGTGTCTATGCGGGGATCTCCTGCGGACCCTTTTTCGGTGGGATGCTGGTGACCGCATTCGGCTGGCGCTCAATATTTTATCTTTGTGTCCCTCTCGGAACCTTGGCCTATCTGGTCTCGATCGTGAAGCTCAGGGGAGAGTGGGCTGATGCCAGAGGTGAGCCGTTCGATTGGCAGGGAAGCCTGATTTACGCCAGTTCGATCCTGGTGCTGATTGTCGGCGCCTCCAATCTCGATCAGGGGCTGTGGGCCTGGAGTCTGGCAGCTCTTGGACTGGTCGGGCTGGCTCTGTTTCTGGGCTATGAAGCGCGCATTGAGCATCCTGTTCTGAATATCGGGTTGCTGCGCCAGAATCGAATCTTTGCCCTCAGTAATCTGGCTGCCCTTTTCAATTACGCTGCAACCTTCGGCGTGACATTCTTTCTCAGCCTCTACCTGCAGTACGTTAAAGGGATGAGTCCACAACAGGCCGGGCTGGTCCTGATTGTTCAACCGGTCGTTCAGACCGTACTCTCCCCCCTGTGTGGACGGTTGGCCGATACGTATCCGGCGGAACGAGTGGCGACCTTCGGAATGACCCTCTGTGTCATCGGTCTCGGCATGGCTGCAACCCTTGATGCCGGTTCGTCTCTGAACATGGTTATCGCGACCTTGTCCTGTCTGGGGATCGGTTTTGCCCTGTTCTCGTCCCCCAATGTCAGCGTTATTATGGGCAGCGTCCCGCCCCGCTACCTGGGGATTGCCTCCGGATTGAATTCCAGCATGCGGACGTTGGGGATGTTAGCCAGCATGACCATTATCACCGTTGTCTTTTCCATCCTGATGGGTGGTCATCCTGTCACGGCGGAAACCCAGGAGGCGTTTCTTTCCAGTATGCAGATTGCGTTGCTGGTTTTCTGCGGTCTTTGCGCGCTCGGGATTTTTTGTTCGATTGGACGGCTTAAAAGCAAAGTGGAATAGTTGGTTATGACAATCGTAAAGGGTCTTCCTGCAGCGCGGAAAATTGTTCACGTAATTCCAGAATATGTTCGCCCCAGTAGGTGGCAGTATTGAACCAGGGAAAGTTTTGTGGGAAGGTCGGGTCGTTCCAGCGTTTTGCCAGCCAGGCGCTATAATGGAGCATCCGCAGTGTTCTTAACGGCTCGATCAATTGCAGTTGTGCAGGCTGGAAATCGTAAAATTCGTTGTATCCCTCCACAATTTCACTGATCTGTACCGTTTGCCGCTGTCGATCGCCTGAGAGCAGCATCCAGAGATCCTGAATCGCCGGTGCCGTGCGGGCATCATCAAAATCGACGAAATGTGGCGCGTTGTTCCGCCAGAGAATATTTCCGGTATGGCAATCACCATGGACGCGGATCGGGTGGAAAGGTCCTGCCCGAGCGAAGATGTCGTCGATGATCTTGAGCAGATCAGAGGTCAAGCTGTCGTAGGCAACCTTGTATTCCTGCGGAATGTACTGTTCGCTAATCAGGGCTGAACTTGCGTGACCGTAACTCTGACTGTCAAGCTTGGGGCGATGTTGGAACGGACGAATCGCTCCGATCAGGTGAATGCGGCCCATCAGACGTCCAAGGCTGAACAGGTTCTCCAGATTGTCCAGTTCGGGAGCGTGTCCGCCCTGGCGCGGGAATAGTGCGAAACGAAAGTCGCTGTACTCAAACAGGCTTTCACCTTGTGCGTTTTTCAGGGGAGATACCACAGGGAGTTCATGCTCGGCAAGCTCAAAGCAAAATTCGTGTTCTTCAAGAATCTGAGCATCGCTCCAGCGTTCGGGGCGATAAAACTTCGCAATGATCGGTTCTGCGTCCTCAATTCCAATCTGGTAGACCCGGTTTTCATAGCTGTTAAGGGCAAAGGTTCGACAATCGCAGCGATAGCCCTGACTCTCAATCGCATCCATGATGAAATCGGGCGTCAATCTTTCAAAGGGGTGTCTGGAGTGCATCGTCATAGCTATCGCCAATCGGTTTTGAAATAAGTTACAATTATTTACCAGCCTAGCTGAATTCTTTCTGAGAATACAGCCTTAGTTGTCTTGTGAACAGGAGTCATGAATGAAATATTGGTTGATGAAATCTGAGCCCGATGAGTTCAGTATTCAGGCCTTGCAGGAGATGCCGAACCAGACTGAACATTGGGACGGTGTGCGCAATTACCAGGCCCGCAACATGATGCGAGACGAGATGAGAGTTGGTGATCAGGTTTTTTTTTATCACTCAAACTGCAAAGAGCCCGGCATCGTCGGAATCATGCAGGTGGTGAGGGAAGGCTATCCTGATTTCACGGCTTTCGATCCCGAAGACAAGCACTTCGATCCCAAAAGTGATCCGGAGAATCCCCGCTGGATGATGGTTGATATTAAGTTCGTTCGGGAACTTAAGCGGCTTATTTCACTCAGCGAGTTGAGGCAATATGATGAACTTATCGGAATGCAACTGCTCCGAAAAGGCAACCGATTGTCGATCACTCCGGTGTCGGAGCAGCAGTGGACGTTTATTCTTGAGCGGGAGTGAGTGCAGAGGAGAACTCAAAGGCCGCCATTCGGCGGCCTTTTGATATTTAATGCGACAGATGCGGCCTGCTAGTAAAGAGAGGTGTTCCGGGAAGAACCGAAGTTGACCAGAACTGCTTTATTCTGGCTGGGGTTGTGGCTCCAGTAGGCTCCACAATATCCACAACTTGACAGTTCAGGTGAAAACTCATCACTGGGCGATCCGCAATCGATCAGACTTTCTTTTTTACAGACGGGACATTTCATGGCTCTTCTCCTTATTGTATTTGGTTAAAAATACCAGTAAGTGTTTATCTGCTGGGAATTATACTCGCTTCTCTTCACAAATCAAGAAAAAAGTGCTTATAAATCAATATGTTATGGCGATTTCCGTTTTATTGTGCATACCACAGGTTTGAAATGGCTAAATCGTGTACTCTCGAAAGGAAATGTTTCATAGAGAGAAGGATGTAAACTTGCTGTTTTTGTGTGGTTTTTTAAAATAGATCGATATTTTAAATAGTTTCGTTGTTGCATGCTGATATCCTTGAAGATTGTGATGATAAGGATGGTTTTATCATGTACGAAATAAGACCGATTTCGGTCATTCCGACATTCTGGCACTTTGTTTATAGTCCGGATTATTCACGAAACTGGCAATCAGTTGCTGGGCACTAATAATGACTTCTTTCATCTTGTAGGGTTTCGGCAGATAGAGATCCGCACCCAGATCATAGCCTTTGAGTTTGTCCTCACGTGAACTGAGGGCGCTCAGCATAATGATCGGCGTGCGGGCAATCAAGGGGTCGAGGTGGGAGCGAACCATCCGGCAGATCTCCCATCCATCAAGCAGCGGCAGCATAATATCAAGTAGAATCAAGTCCGGTTTTTCCCGGCCGATCACCCTGCAAGCATCAAGTCCGTCCTTAGCCACCAGGACATCAAAGCCTTTTCGAGTCAGGTTGAACTCGAGAATTTCACTCAGCTCAAGATCGTCTTCAACTATCAGAATATGACCCATGTTCTCATTCCTCATTTTCAATGTCACACCACCTCTTCTCGTTTGTTCAGCATCTGACAGTACCGAATAGCCCTTTTGTATGACTGATTCTTCGCCATATGTGGCCTATGAACAGAAAGACTAAATATCACGTGTTAATGAATGATGAGCTGTTGATGGGGATTCGGTTAGCATTTTGGGACATGTGTGGACTGATGTCTTTGGCACAGGGGTACCGTCACAGGACTTGCGAAAGATCTTTTTGAGTGGGAGCTATAATTCTGCAGCAATTTCATAAAATGCTAACAAAGCTGGTTTATTAAAAGCTCGGCCGGGGAGGGCGTTGAAAGGAAGAACCGATGCAGGACGATTTATTTCAAGGTGAGGCTGAAAAAGAGCGGCATGAAAAAGCGATCGACGACTTGTGCCTGATTTATCCTGGAAAGTCGATTGAAATTCGTCAGTGTTACCTGCAAAAGCTGGAATCGCTGGTTACCGGCGCACGGATCCGTATTTATCTTTCCATATTGGTGACCCGGGAAGTTAAGGCTCTGTTGAGAAATCCCTGCAACCTGACAAGCAACGAGACGAGATGTGACAACATATGATGCCGTCGACCGGGAATGACCGCTATACCCAACAACGCTCGCCGATACGAGAAAGTGAGAGGTTATGAAAATCAGTCAAAAGTTATTCTCAGGGTTTCTGGGGATTATTGCTTTAACAATGTTGATGTACGCGGTTTCTTTCTGGGGAACCGGAGAAATCAGGCAGGCTCACGACGACACTCTTCAAGCGATGGAAAAGGCCTCGGCTGCCGAGCAGCAATCCAGTCAGATAGGCAGCCAGCTGCTTCAGGTTCAGAACATCAGTAACAGTCTCGATATCGCAATGGGCCACTTGCGCGACGAAATGTTGCAAAATTCTCCGGAGATTCATCTTTTCGATGGTGGCGAGGAAGAGACCATTGCCAGCTTTATTGAAAGCGGCTCTGCGGCAGAATTGAGCCAACTGCTCGACCTGGAGCCGTCATGGGTCGAAGAGTTGTCGGTTCAATACGGTCAATTCGAGCAGACCACCAGAAAGTTGAATGAATTGTGGCAACCGCGTCATGAAGGGCTTGCAGAAGGGCTGGACGATCTGAAAAGAACCCTCCTTTATTGGACCCTGAAAGTTGCCAACCTGATGTTTATTCAAAGTTCAATCGATGAAATTATCGCTGAAACTCTGGCTGAGACGCCGATTGAAGAGTTCAAGTCAGGGCCTGTGTTCCAACGCTATGCCGGAAATTTCCCCGAATTGCAGCAGGTCTTCGACAAAATCATCCCGGTGAACGAAAATCTCTACAGGATGGCGGAACAATTGGACAATCTGACCTTTTCCAGCAGTTGGGAGGATGCCCGACTTTTCTACCGGGATAATTTCCCGCCGACCGTCAAGGAGATTCTGGTCGATCTTGACCATGTGGTGAAGATCGAAAACCGCACCCTGCAGATTCAAAAGCAAGCGGTTCAATTGCTGAATTCTGAGCTCAATCGCCAGGTAGGCGACCTGCAACGACAGTTTTTCGACATCGAATCCCGGTTGCTGGAAAAGCAGCAGGCTTCAGCAAGGACCGTTGCCGACTCGGCCAGGCAGGTGTTGGGGAGCAGTCTCAACCTTGAAGCGCGGATCACCGATATCGATCGGATCAGTCTGCTGATTGCATCAGTTATTGTCCTGATCGGACTGCTGACAGCATTTTTCACAACCCGCCTGATCACCCGACCGGTGACCCGGGTTGTGACTATGTTGCAGCGCATGGAGCAAGGCGATCTCAGCGCTCGGCTCCATTTCAAAAGGCAGGATGAACTCGGTATCATGGGGCGCTCTCTGGATTTATTTGCCGAGAATCTTCAGACAGAAATACTGGCCGCGTTTCAGAAGCTGGCTTGCGGGGATTTCACTTTTGCCGCCAAAGGTTTGATTCGCGACCCGCTGGCCAGGGCAAATGGAGCGCTCAATGAACTGGTGACCCAGATTCAGGCAGCCACCTTGCAGATCGTTCAGAGAAGCCAGGTGGTTTCGCAGGCCGCAAACCACTTGTCGCAGGGCTCGATTCAGCAATCCGCGTCTGCCGAGCAAGTCTCGGCGACCATCGAGGAGATGACCGCTAATATCCGTCAGAACACCGACAATGCCACCGAAACCGAGAAGATAGCCGGTCGGGCCGCCGCTTCGGCCCGGGAAGGGGGGCAGGCTGTCAGCGACACGATCGGAGCGATGCAGCAGATTACCGCGAAGATTACCATCATTGAGGAGATCGCCAGGCAGACCAATCTTCTGGCTCTCAACGCGGCGATCGAAGCGGCCCGCGCCGGCGAGCATGGCAAGGGATTCGCCGTGGTGGCCGCTGAGGTACGCAAGCTGGCCGAGCGAAGCCAGCGAGCCGCAGGGGAAATCGGCGCGCTCTCCGGCTCTAGCGTGGAAATCGCGGAGCGGGCCGGCAAGCTGCTCGAAGAGATGATTCCGGGAAGTCTCAAAACTGCGGAGTTGGTTCAGGAGATCAGCGCAGCCAGCCGCGAGCAGGATTCAGGAGCCTATCAGATTGCCGCTGCCATCCAGCAGCTCGATACGGTGATCCAGGGCAACGCCGGCAGCGCCGAAGAGATGGCCATGACGGCTGAGGAACTTTCAACCCAGGCTGAACAACTGCAGGCGAACATGGACCGTTTCAAGGTCACGATCGGCAATGACCGAACAGTCGGGGTACATTCCGGTGTCGATAGCAGCGCTGAAAAAGCAGATGGCGAATGCGGTGCAGCATCGAAGCAACACCTCGCTCTTCTCGACGGGAGCGACAAGACGACTCAATCTCTGGCGGGATAGAGCGATGGATAATACATTGCCGATACAGCTCAGACAGGTCTGCCGGTGTTTTCGGCGTTGAAACATGAGAGGTGATAGCAGGGTGGATAAGGACCCGTCGCGCCCTTCGAGAAGGGCTGACGGTATCGGGCAGAGAGGGTGTTACTTGCCGCTGTCTATCAAGGCGTCGCGGTCAAGCCCCTGGGTCCGGCATGAGCGCAAGGCCTTACCGAGATAGATAGGACAGTTGTCGTAATCGTCGCTTGCGCAGTAGCGCATCTGCTGACGACGGGTGGGGATGATCTGTCCGATCGATGCCTGGCAGACTTGCCTGGCGTATTCGTAGTCGGGACAGCCCTGGGAGGGTAATCTTTGCGGATTAGTGCGGTAATGTGATCTGTTCAACATGGTCTATCCTTGCTCCTTGTCTGATGAAGTGTTTTTCTCTGCTCTCTATTAATGCGGCAAAATATTAATAACTGGTGAGCGTCCAGTTATCTTTTTATGAATCCTCACTTTCCAGCTATTTTGTCAGCCTGAGTCTTTGGAAATTTCATCAGCTTCTGACAATTCTGTAACAGAACCCGAACATTGACAGGCTAGTCTCCGGATCATTCAAATAAGGAGAATTTTTTGGAGACAGCCATAAATCTACAGGTCGTGCAGCAGGATAAAACCCGAAATGATCGCCCGATCAATCTCGAAGACTGCTTCCGGACCCTGGGAATCACACCAGATCTGAAACATCTGCACGATCTGCTCCCCTTCACTGGCTCTGATACTACCGCCGGTTCCGAAACCGAACTGCAGGCGGTTGTGATTGGCAATCGCAGCAGCGTCGACCTGCCTTTGTCGATTCAGGAATCCCGATATTTCAGCAATCTGCAGCGCCGGACCCGCAGTGGAGAAACCAACCAGCGGTTGCTGCATGAGCTGCGCGAGTTTCTTGACGACTCCGATCAGCAGGTTTGGGAAAACAGCTGGGTCCGTTTTCCGCGTCGATATCTCTCCCGTTATGCCGAAAATATCTTTGCGCGGGATCTGCTGGCCGATAAACAGCAGCCCCAGGGGGAGCAACGCGGTGATGCAGACCAATTTCAGCTTGTCGGCGGCGAAGGTGAGCCCTGGCTGCGGGTGCCGGTCAGCTATTTGATCAAACTGGCCCTGGCCGATCTGATCGGCCACCAATGGCAGCAGGAACCCGAGTTGAGCCGGACTGGTGAGACTCTTCTTGATCATTATCTGAACGATAACAGCTCTCCTGAAACGTTCTCGTTTCATGTCGCCAACCTGACCCCGAAAACCGGAATGGGGCGCGGGCTGGCCAAGGAAACCGCCAAGCGTTTCCTGTTCACCCAACTGCTGATCCGTTACGCCAACCTGCAATTCGGCCTGCTGGAAACGGGGCAGGAGGCGATGGTCTATTTTGCCCCGCATCCGCCGTTACGGCAGAAGCAGCTGAACGGAACTATTCCCGATGCCTTCTATCGCCAACTGTTCATGAGCCCCTGTCTATCCGGCTGGGATCGCGGTGAAGGGAAGAACCTCTACATTCAGCTCTGTCATCAGGTTCTCAGCCGCAGCCAGCTCAATGCCGTGGCCAAACTGCGAGAGGCTGGAATCATCAGCAACAACCTGGTCATTCTGCCGAATGTCTCCAATACCAGCCTGGCCAATAACGGCGTGCATATCAGTCTGGGCAGCAAGAGATTGACCGAGGCTTGCCGCGCGGATCAAGGTTTCGGTGCGTCGCACGAAAAGTATCTCGGTGATTTGTCGAGCAAGATCATGGAGCATTTTCTGCCGCTGTTTGTCACCACCTACAGCGCGGCGCCATATCGCCTGGAATTTGCCGATTTCCACCCGGAACGGGCGCTGGGGTTTTTACCCCATGAGCTTGATTTTACCCACCTGCGCATGTTCTGGCGGCGCTGGAAAAAGAAAGCCAGCCTCTCCTTTTTCGGTCATGCGCTGACTCCCTTCGGGCCGAAAGGTCTGGATCGTTCCTTGAGTCGGGCCTTTCTTCTGCGAGGAGATCTGGTCCCGGATTTTCGCCTGATCGATTACCCGGTGGCGTTTCTCAGTACCGAGCAGAGCCCGGCCTATAACGGTCTGCTCGGTAATCAGGATCTGCTCAAGGGGGATCTGGCCGATATGGGAGTCTTTGATCGGCAGATGTCGCTGTACCAGTTTTTCAAACTGCGCGAGCACGCCAACATGGGGTTCAGCGGTATGGAAGGTCGACATTACAGCCTGTTCCCGGATCTGGACCGGGACCTGACCGGCGCAACCAATCTGCAGGCGCTGCTTTGCGCGCTGGCGTTCAAATACATGGCGACCGGACAGGTCCGGCACAGGCATATCCCCGATACTCCGTTTGTGGAAAGCGAACGCCGGCAGATTTTTTTCGGCATGTCGATCGGGATCCCGACCTTCTACGTCCAGCGCAATACCCGCAACCGCTTCCTGCTGAAAATTCTAAAACAGACGCAAAAAATACGGACCAGCCGTCGTTATCCTGGTTATTTCCGGGTTTACCATCAGGACTACTGCCAGGCCTTGCTCAGGGTGCTGCGCGAAGACGCTGCGGACCTGATCGAGATGTTCCGCTTTGCACCAATGCTTGATGATCTTGAACAGCGGCTGAATGAGCCGCGGACGTTCTCGGCTGCGGGCAGGTTGATCAAGGATATCTCCGCTGGAGGACCGGACAATCCCCTCAAGACAGACGCGGTTGAATTCAATCGGTCGGCAGAAAAACACTATCGCGAGACGCTGCGGCGGCAGCACATGGAGCAGGCCCTGAACCTGTTGCAGGAGGACCTGCTGCAGCTGGAAGCCGGAGCACATCCGTCAGCCGGAGCGCTGCGGAACAAATTGGGAATGCTCCTGAGGCAAAGCAGCGTCTCGGAATTTCTGGCTGTCACCAGGAGGGATCTGTTGAGCGACAAGCTCGATAATCAATCTCTGGTGCGTTTACTTAACCTGATGCTGCTGAGTGAGCAGCACGATCGCATGCTGAATCGGCAGCGGTTGGAGCAGGAGACTCATGGAACTGACACACCAATATATCGAGCGCTTTAGCGGAAAAGTATGCAACGAACCCCTGTTCGGCGACCGTCTGATTCGCTGGCTTTACCACCCGGTGCGGGAAAAAGCCCCGCAGCTCTTTCAGCTGCTGACCGGGCAGTGCAGTTCCCAATTGCTCGGCTTCTTCAATTACGATCTGGCCTTGGCGTCGAGGATATTCGGTAACCAGCGATTTCTTCGCGAAGCCGGGGTCGATCTGGAAGAATGCCTCGCTTCGCTTGCGGAACTGGACACCGCCCGCAGGGTCTTTGAACGAAAAATCCATTACGAGCTCTACCGGCCGATGCCTGAGGATGAACAGGCCGTGGTGTCCCCGGCCGATGCGCGGGTGATCGTCGGATCTCTTGATGAGGTGTCGAGCTTGCAGATCAAGGGAAAGTTTTTCGCCTACGAAGAGCTGCTTGGCAGGCAGAATCGGCAGTGGCTCGATGCGTTTCGGAGCGGAGATTTTGCCATCTTCCGGCTGACCCCGGATAAGTACCATTACAATCATACCCCGGTTGCCGGCAAGGTCGTCGACTACTACGAGATTGACGGCAGCTATCATTCCTGCAACCCGCAGGCGATCGTGACCGAGGCGACGCCGTTTTCGAAGAATCGACGGGTGGTCACCGTTTTCGATACTGATGTCCCCGGCGGCAGCAGTGTCGGTAAGGTGGCGATGCTTGAAGTCGTTGCGCTGATGATCGGCGGCATTGACCAATGTTACAGCCGCCGCTGCTATGACGACCCACAGCCGATCAGGGTCGGCATGTTTGTCGAAAAGGGCTGTCCGAAAAGTCTTTATCGGCCGGGAAGCAGTACCGATGTCCTGCTGTTCGAACCCGGGCGGGTGGCCTTTGCCGGAGACCTGCTGAACAACCGGCTGCGGCAGGATGTCAGCAGCCGGTTCAGCGCCGGTTTCAAAAACCCCCTGGTCGAAACCGATATTCGGGTGCGTTCCCTGCTGGCCACCCCAGATAAACAGGAATATCTCTTTATCTAGTCGAAATGGAGATCTGCTATGACCAATGAATTGTTTGTTCTGCTGTTGCTGTTCAGCTGCAGCCTGATGATGTTCTGGGGCTTCCGGGTGTTGCCCCGTGACGGCTGGCAGATGCTGGCGACCTTGCCGGTCCGACCGTTGGCCAACGGTCAATGGCAGGGGCTGAACCTGACCTGGTACGGGCTGCTCACCGCTAACGCCTATCTGGCCGCCTTGTCGGTGCTGATCATCCTGCTCGGGGCTGCGGCGGTTCCTTTGCCGGGGGTGATGTTGGTGGCGCTGTTGATGTTGGCGCTCTGCGTTCCGGCGTCCCGGCTGGTGGCACGCATTGTTGAAGGAAAATCCCATACCTTTACCGTAGGCGGCGCGGTTTTTGTCGGCATTGTCGCTGCACCCTGGGTGGTGCTGCTGGTCAGCAGGCTGACCGGCTACCAGTTGCCGATAATGACGACCCTGGCAGCGATCGGGGTCGCCTATGCTTTCGGCGAAGGACTGGGCAGACTGGCCTGCATCAGCTTCGGCTGCTGTTACGGCAAGCCGGTTTCACGGTGCACTGCCGTGACACATAAAATTTTCTCGCGCTGGAATTTTTCCTTTTGCGGAGAAACCCGCAAGATTGCCTATGCCAGCGGACTGGAAGGGGAACCGGTGGTTCCGATCCAGGCGCTGACGGCCATGCTCTATTGCGGGGCCGGTCTGCTGGGAACCTATCTGTTCCTGGAGGGAAAACCTGCAATGACCTTTGCGCTGATGGTGCTGGTCACCCAGGGGTGGCGGGTCCTGTCAGAAACCCTGCGTGATGACTATCGGGGCGACAAGAGCTTCTCCGTCTATCAGGTGATGGGAATGCTGGCGATTCCCTATGCCTTGATTTGTGTTTTCTTTTTCCCCACGATCAGCGGATCGATGCGACTACAGAGCGGGCTGGAAAATATCTGGCAGCCGGGAACCCTGATATTTTTGCAGCTGATTTGGCTGGTGCTATTTACTTACACTGGACGTAGCACCGTCACCGGCGCGAACCTGAGTTTTCATATCCATCGTGATCGAATCTGAGGTGATAAACTCCGCCCATGTTAAACGAGGGGGGCGGCTGCAGAAGCTTGTTTCGGAACTCCTGCAGCAGGGATTGTCTTCGCGGCAACTGGCACTTGCGTTCGCGGTGGGTGCGACGATCGGCGTACTCCCGACTGTCTGGGGGACCAGCCTCCTTTGCATGGTCGTGGCCTGCTGTTTTGGTTTGAACCAGGTGGTGGTGCAGATCGCCAATTATCTGGTTTACCCGATGCAGATTGTACTTTTTATCCCCTTCTTCAAGCTGGGCGGAGTGATCTTCTCTGCGCGTAATATTCCAGAAAACCTGGGAGAGCTGTCCGTGATGATGCAATCGGTACCGCTGGAAATGACTCACAAGCTCTGGCAGGCCAATCTCCAGGCGGCCGTAATCTGGCTGATTAGCTCGCCATTGCTGATGACCATGAGCTACAGCATTTCCCTGTTGCTGGTAAAAAATTTTCAACGAGACTCCCTGTGCTCCCCGGTAAGAATTGACATTCAATGAGAGTAAAACGAATGATGAGGTTTCTGTGTCTGTTGTTTACCCTGCTCTTCGCTTCAGACCTTGCAGGCGAAGCGATGGCAGAAACCCTCATTGAGCAGCATCACTATCTTGAGACAGTCGGCAACAAGAGCATGACGCTCAACTGGTGCCTTTTCGAGGCGCAACGGTTCAAAGTGAGAACATCTCACGGCACGGAAGAAGATCTGACCTGGGTTGACAAAGGCTTCGCCACCTGGCTCTGGCAATTTACGGATCAAACGCCTGGCAGTGATTTTCGGGTCGAGCGGCAGGGGAATACCCTCAAACTATCCGGAAAATTACGGGGCAAAGTGATCGATCGAGTGCATGAAATAGATGACGCCCCCTGGTTTCAGACCTTGTCGCTGTCGCTTCGTCTATTTTTGAAAGGATCGCAAAAATCGATTGAATTCTGGTCGTTACGCCCCACCACTCTGGAGGTTTACAAATTACGCGCGGTGAAGAAGGGCATTGAAGAGATTGAGGTCTCACAAAAAATGGTCCGAGCCGACAGGGTTGAAATTCGATTGGCAGGGTTTGGCAGGATTCTCTGGAAAGCAGATTATTGGTTCCGTTTGAACGACGCGGTTTTTATCCGCTATGTCGGGCCGAGCGGGCCACCGGGAACCCCTAAAACCATAGTCAGCCTTATCCGTGATCTTCACCCTTAGTCTTTTCAAGATGGACGTAGCTCCGTTACCCAACAAACGACCTTTGGTCAGGCTGCCCAGCAAGAGGAGCCTCTGAATCCTGCCGATTGCAATAAAAAAACTCGAACGGGGTACTCAGTTCTTATGCTTCGGCTCAGAGGTTTCTGGTGAAAACGTTCGGTGAACTCTGACAGGTTTTTTTATGTGGGTCAGAATAATCACATCGTCAGCGAACCGCAGGACGGTTTCAGAATCGGCAAGCGGAAGATGCTCAGTGCTCACCATGAAAAGTGGTCTATGTAACTGTTTGTGAAGTTCGCCTTAGCACTCCGGTTGCAGGAAGGGTTCGGGTATGATCACGAGATTCGTCGCTGCGTCACCCAGGCAGACCTGACCGTCCTGAATGGAGCAGTGTAGCTCCATTGATCGTCGGGTCAAAGAGGCAAGCGCTGCGGTCGATTCCGCTGAAAGGTTGATGATCTTCAGGTTCTTGAACCTGTTTAGTTTTGCAGCATTTCGCTCCCACCAGATCCGGACGCTTCGTCCACCATAGCAGTACAGAATGACTTCTCGGGCTCTACCACAGGCCTTGCGAATCCGGTTTTCATCCGGCAGGCCGATATCGATCCACAGCTCAATTTCGTTGGTTAAATTTTTCAACCAGAGGTCCGGTTCGTCATCGACGCAGAGTCCTTTGGTGAACTGTAGATTCTCAGCGGCATGCAGCACAAAGGCAAACAGACGAATCATCATCCGTTCGTCCGTCTCTGATGGATGACGGGCAATAACCAGGTTGTGGTCCTGATAATAATTGCGGTCCATGTCGGCGATCTGCAGGGAAACTCTATGAATGGTGGCCTTTAATGCCATGTGTGTCCTATAAATTGAGGTGCTGTTGAATATAGGATTCGACTGAGTCCAGGTCACTCATCAGTTCGGAAATCTGGTTCTCCTGAATAATGATCTCTTCACTGATATTCGTTGTTCGCTGTTCAAAGCTTTTTATTCTCAGCTCAAGTTCCAGTCTGCGCTGCTCAAGCTCCTGCAGTTCCTGCTGAGATTTCCCCTCCATCTCCCTGCTGACCAGTTCAAGCCGCTCTTTCCAGGCCTCAATGCTATCTTGATAACGAATCCGTTCATTTTTGGCCATATTCAAATCTCGCTCCATGAGCTCTATCCTGCGGGAACGAAAATTCAGATAGGATATGGCGATATCCAATTTACGCAGATCTTTGTCTTCGGACGTGGCGTCGGACTGTTTTTCAAGAATACGGTTCAGGTTTTCCACCGCTTTCGCCAAGCGGTCAATACTGTCGCCGGCAGGCGCGTCAGCTCCTGTCGATTCCGCCAGGCAGGTTAAGGGAATGAAAAATATCAAGATGAAACACAAATAAGTGATGAGTTGCGCTGTTCTCTGCATTGTTTCCTCCTGCTTTCGTGATTTCTACAGGGCAAAGAAAAACCACGCCGCAGGTGTCTGGGTTCCTGCGCATGGTTTTTGATCTTGATGGGCATCTTGTTTTTTACCTCTGCTCGCATCATGGCAATTCAATGGCGGACTGTCAAGCTGTACTAAATGTATAAAGGGACCTTTTTCATAACTCGAAAAATATCTCGATAAGACACTGAAATCACACGATTTTATATAGACATCCACCTGTATTTGCCCTGATGTCGAATGAAATTGTTCATTTTGCGCGCTATGGTCGAGATCAAGGAGGGGCAACGATCTATTCATTGACAGGAGGATACAATGAGAGCAGTTCTGATATTAATGGCAGGAACGTTTTTTTGGTTCATGACACCAGCGATAAGCGACGCCCATCAGGTGAAGCAGGGAAAAGATCATGACCGAAGAGGTTATAGCCAGAAACATGATGACCATCAACGTTCCTGGAGTAGGTATCAACAGCATGACCGACATCATCAAAAATCCTGGAAAAAACAACGCAAGGCAGAAAAGCGCTGGGCTAGACGTTATCGCCATCAGGCCCCGGTCAAGGTTATTTACAGAGAGCGACGAGCGTATCCACTCTTTCCACGGATTGTGATCAATATCCCGTTATAGCTTCATGACATCAAGTGACTGGAGAGGCCACTGCCGTAAAGCAGTGGCCTCATTTTATGTGTGAACCCAGCAGGACTTCCGCTGATGTTACATGAAGGAGAGTTTCGGCGACTTCTCTCGACGTTCATGGCTGATCTCAGATTTTTTCCCATGCTTGCGGATAGGATCATCCCCGATGACAACCCAACCGCCTGTCCGTTTAAATCGCGTGATGGCACCGCTTAAAATCAGTGTATCAAGCAGCATTGATTGGACCCGATCTACCGTTCCGTCAGAATATTTCACTGGAATGATCATGACTGCCTCCATCGTCAATCATTGAATCTTTCAGATTTTTATCCGTACTACTCCGAATTATAACCGACTTCTAATAGAAACATAGTCCTGCATCAATTTTTTTGACAAAGACAGAATTTATACCTTATTCAACCTTGCGGCGATTGTGAAGTGATATCTCGATCCATGTCGTTCAAGGTCTGTTGATTTTTCTATGGCAGATGGGCTGGAGAAAATTTTTAGCGCAAACACGCTGACTGCTGTAAACTTTAGTCCGTATCTATGACAATGATCAAAAGGTGGTCATATCGATTTCGAAATTTCGCACATATTTGAACACAAAAACCGGGGGCCGTTGAAGAGTTCCCATTTGATACGGTGACTTTGATGCCAAAAGTTGGCGAAAAGATATTTGCCCTGATCAGAACCAACGAGGATCCGTTGCGGCTCACCCTTAAGAGTGAGCCGGCAAGGGCAGCGATTCTGCGGGAACTTTATCAGGCCGTCATCCCTTGGATATCATATGAATAATCGACACTGGAACACGGTTTATCTCGATGATTCTCTGAGAGACAAGGATGTTTTTTCGGTGATTGACGATTCATATAATCTGGTCATTCAGGCACTGTCCAGATCTGGACGACCTATACTCTGCTAGTTCAGGAAAGGAACTGACCCATGCTTCAAAGATCGCCTCTTTTCTTTTTTGCTCTGCTTATTCTTCTCAGTGGTTGTGCGGCCAATGGACAGTTCGATTCGGGAAAGGCCGTCATGATCGGGTCCAGTGCACTGCAGGCAACGATGCTCGATGAAGAGAGTGTCAAACAGGCGGCGTCACTCTCGGCCAGGGAGTTGGACGAGCAACATCAGGTCGCAGCAGAAAACAACCCCTACAGCATCCGCTTGAACAATATCACGCGGAATCTGCGTAATTTTGACGGTCTCAATCTGAACTACAAAGTCTATCTCTCAAAGGATGTCAACGCATTCGCCATGGCGGACGGGACAGTGCGGGTCTATTCCGCATTGATGGACTTGATGCCTGACGATCAGGTGCTGGCGGTCATCGGTCACGAGATCGGTCACGTCAAACTGCGGCACAGCTACCATCAGATGAAAGAGGTTTTGTTGACCAATGTTGCATTTGAGGCGGCCTCATCGGTGGGTGGTACCATCGGAGCACTGACCTCGTCCCAGCTTGGTGCTTTAGCGCATACTGCAGTGACAGCAAGATTCTCCCAGTCCGATGAGTTGGAATCGGATGCCTATGCGGTGCGTTTTTTAAAAAGACTGGGGAAGGATCCGTATGCGATGAAGCGATCGATTGAAACCTTGCAGAAAGGGAGCAGCGGCGGTGGAGGGTTCTTAAGTTCGCACCCCTCAAACCAGCAGCGGATCGATCAGATTCAGGCCGAGATCAACCGCTTGTAGCCATATCTCTTTGTTGGTATCGTGGCTGGCGGACAACTGAAAGATCTTACGATCCAGATGAGGACTGCAGGATTTTGGTAATTCATTTGTCTTGGCGAACCGACGCCGAATTGGTGCGGGGTGAGACTGTTCAATCAAAGTTTTTAACACCTTCATTTATTGTCACTGGTCGAATTCCGCATCATGTTTCATCGCAAGACTGACCAGCTGTGTCTGCTGCGTAGGTTCACGTGCTGGAAGATTCGGCTGACATGCGCCTTGATAGTGTGTTCACTCAAGCAGAGTTTTTCTCCGGTCTCCCTGTTTTGAACCCCTGAGTAATCAATAAAACGATCTTTTTATTCTGGGCGCTCAAGCTTTTGACGTCACCGTTCTCATTTATCGCCCCCTTGCGGTGCAATAATGATTTCAGATGATTCTGGTCGATCCGGATTTCATTCTTGTTCACCACCTTGAGCGCTTTATGGACCATGTTCAGGCTGTCATCTGCGAGATGATCCCGTGAAAAAACAAAAAAAGGCCGGTTCACTTCAATGAACCGGCCTTTTCTGATGTTGTGCGTTGTTTACGAAGTCAGCTCTTTCTGGCCTCAAACTTGTTCATTGCCGCCAGCAGCAAACCCAGTGAAATAAAAGCACCCGGAGGCAGGATCATCAACAGCATCGGCTGGTAGCTTGCGCCGAACAGATCGACACCGAGCAGAGCTCCCGAACCAAAGATCTCTCGCACCGCACCGAGAATAAAGAGTGCCAGGGTGAAGCCGAGGCCCATCCCCATGCCATCGACCGCCGCATCAAGGACCGGGCGCTTGGAGGCGAAGGCCTCAGCACGTCCAAGGATCAGACAGTTGACGACGATCAGTGGGATGAAAATTCCGAGTGACTGGTACAGCCCGTAAACCCAGGCTTCCATGCACAGTTGCACCACGGTGACGAAGGTGGCGATGATAATAATAAACGCTGGAATCCGGACCTTGGAGGGGATCAGCTTGCGCAGCATCGCCACCACGATATTTGAGCAAACCAGCACAAAAGTCGAGGCGAAGCCCATCCCCAGTCCGTTCTCGGCACTGGTGGTGACCGCGAGCAGGGGACACATGCCGAGAAGCAGCTTGAAGACCGCGTTCTCTTTCCAGATTCCTTTGCTGAATTCTTTTATCAAGCTCATTGCTGACCTCCTTCGGCCAGGATTTTCTGCTGGTTTTTTCTGTAGAATTCCAGCCCTTTTTTGACTGCACCGACGATTGCTCGTGGCGAGATAGTGGCTCCGGTGATCTGATCAAATTCGCCACCGTCCTTCTTCACCCGCCAATCGGCATTATCGAGGCTCTTCCCCTTGAAAAGATCTTTAAACCAGGGTTGGGTGATCTTGTCCCCCAGGCCAGGTGTTTCGGCATGAGAGAGGATCTCGATAGCGTTGACGCTCTGGTCCGGCTTGACTCCAACCATGACTTCGATATTGCCACTGTAGCCGTCAGGAGCCACGACCTTAAAGGCGGTGCCGACCAGTTGACTCTCCTTGCGGGCCCGGTAAAAGGTGACTTGTATCGGTTTTCCTTTTTTATCGACACCATTTTCCAGACTGACGATATCGGTGTCGGGGCTGTTATCATATTCCGGAAGCACCGCACTCAGCGCTTTCAGCATCTGCAGGCGACGTTGTTCTTTGATCGGTTCACGGGTGAGAGTCTCCACCATCGAGAGGATCAGTCCGGCTCCGGCGGCGATCAAGGTCAGAGTAATCAGCAGACGACTCATATCTTTCATGACTTCGCCTCCTGCTCAACATAGCCGAAGATTTTAGGCCGGGTGAAGCGATCGATTAACGGTGTCGCAGCGTTCATCAGCAATATGGCGAAAGAGACGCCCTCAGGGTAGCCGCCGAACAGACGAATCAGGACGGTAATCAGGCCGCAGCCGAAACCGAAGATCAGCATCCCCTTGCCAGTGACTGGCGAAGTGACCATATCGGTAGCCATAAAGAAAACACCGAGGATCATGCCACCAGTCAGCAGGTGGAAAAGTGGGCTGGGATATTTGGTTGGATCGACCAGCCAGAAGATTCCGCCGATAATGACTACGGTACCAAGGAAGCTGACCGGGGTATGCCAGCTGATAATCTTTTTGAACAGCAGGTACAAACCACCAAGCAGCAGGGCGATAGCTGATACCTCGCCGAGAGAGCCTGCCATGTTACCGGTGAAATAGTTGCCGAAGCCGCTGGTCGCCAGTTCCGGGAGTTTGCCGGTCAGCATCACCGCTGTTTTCATCTCGCCCAGCGGGGTCGCCGCAGTTACTGCGTCGATTCCTGAGCCAAGAGGTGCCGGGGCGGTCCAGGTGGTCATCTGTACCGGAAACGAAATCAGCAGGATAACCCGCGCCACCAGCGCCGGGTTGAACGGATTATAACCGAGTCCACCGTAAACCTGCTTGCCGATCAGGATGGCGATGGCAGCACCAAACAGCGACAGCCACCAGGGAGAAGAGGGGGGAAGGTTCAGTCCGAGCAGGATGCCGGTCAGCGCTGCACTGCCATCGACCAGAGTCATGCTGCGCCCCATCAACCTGCAGCAGATCGCTTCCACAGCGACACAGCCGAGAGTACAGATCAGCAGAACGCTCAAGGCCGGTAGCCCGAAAAAGTAGATAGAGACACCGCAGGCGGGGAGCAGGGCATAAATGACCGTCCGCATCACCTTGTCGGTGGTTTCGCCGCTGTGAATATGGGGCGAAGATGACAGATAGAGCTGATTTTCCACGTCAAATCGTCCTTTTCTTAGCCATGATGCCGCCCTTGATGTGGCGGATCGACTGAACCAGCGGCAGGGTCGCCGGACAAATGTAGGTACAACAACCGCACTCGATGCAGTCGAGGGCATGATAATCCTCGGCCTCATCAACCATGTCGAGACGCGCGTAGGCAGCGATGGTAGTCGGCTGCAGGTGGATTGGGCACGCCGTAATACAGCGGCCGCAGCGGATACAGGGACCGGTTTCCAGTTTCGGCAGGTCCTGTTTGCGGAAGATCAACAGCCCCGAAGTGCCACGGATGGCCGGGATATCGAGAGACAGCTGGGTTTGACCCATCATCGGGCCACCCATGATAATCTTGGCCGGATCGCCATTCAGTCCGCCGCACTGCTCAACCATCAGGCTGAGCGGTGTACCGATACGGATCAACAGGTTCTTCGGTTGGTTGATGCCTGGACCGGTGACCGTGGCGACCCGCTCCACCAATGGACGACCCAGGCGGATAGCGTCACTGACGGCAGCTGCAGTGCCAACGTTCTGCACCACAACTCCGACCTCCATCGGCAATGTTCCGGAAGGAACCTGACGACCGGTGATCGCGTCGATCAACTGCTTTTCTGCACCCTGTGGATATTTGACTTCCAGTGCTTGAACTTCAATCTTTCGAGTGGCACCTTCTCTGGTCAGTTTTTCAATCGCATCCGGCTTGTTCGCTTCGATGCCGATGACCGCGCGCTCAATCCCGAGAACCTTGCGCAGGATATCGATCCCATCGAGGATTCGTTCGCTCTCTTCCAGCATCAATCGGTGGTCGGCCGTCAGGAACGGCTCACACTCGACCCCGTTGATAATCAGGATTTCAATCTTCTTGTCTTCAGGGGGAGAGAGTTTAACGTGCGCCGGGAAGGTTGCTCCGCCCATACCGACGATACCCGCATCACGGATCAGGTTTTTCAGTTCATCAGCACTCAGATTGGCAGGGTCAGATCCTTGCAGAGATTCGTCCCAGCAGTCTTCGCCGTCCGGTTTAATGACTACGGAAGGGAGTGCTTTTCCCATCGGGTGCAGGCGCGGCTCAACGGCGATAACCTCACCGGAGCTGGAGGCGTGGATCGGTACCGAGACAAAGCCCTTGGCGTTGGCAATCACCTGCCCTTTTTTGACCAGATCTCCCACTGCAACACAAGCATCGGCGGGTGCGCCGATGTGCTGAGACATGGGGATAACGAGTTCCTCGGGCAGTGGGCAGATTTCTATCGCGTTCGCTGCCGAGTGCTTACTGTCCGGTGGATGCAGGCCACCGGGGAAGGTTTTCAAATTCATAGATTCAAGGCCTCTCAATCGACCTGAGCCGGTTTGACCGGAACGGTTGGCGGCGGAAAGCTGCTTCCTTCAGGGTAGCCCGTGGAAAAGTCCCGAATACACTTGGTCGGACACTTTTCCAGAACCTCGGCCGCTTCACTGTGATGTTCATAGATGACTTCAGCCAGAAAGTTTTCAATCTTGTAGGCATCCGGCGCGTTTTTCTTACAGATGGTGCAGCCGATACAGCCAACCTGGCAGTACTTGCGCACCAGCGGACCTTTGTCGTGACTGTTGCAAAGGACATGGGTTGTCGCGTCAAGGGGGGTCATGCGGATGACTTTGCGCGGGCAGACGCTGATACACTTTTCGCAGCCGGTACATTTTTCGCGACTGATGACCGCCAACCCATCAGGGGTGATTTCGATTGCGCCGAATGGACAGACGCGCTCGCAAGTTCCAAGGCCAAGGCAACCGCCGGGGCAGGCTTTGGGTCCATCGGCGATCTTTTGCGCAGCGTTGCAGTCTTCCAGTCCAAGATAGCGATACTTTTCGGTCGCTTTACCGTTGTCACCCTGACAGAGGACCACGGCAACTTTCGGATCTGCAGTGATCGCTTCCACGCCCAGAATATGAGCGATTTTCTCGACCGTTTCAGCCCCGCCGGGGGTGCAGAGGTTGGGAGCAAAGGTTCCGTTTACTACTGCCTTAGCGTATCCGCCACAGCCGGGAAGACCGCAGGCACCGCAGTTGGCGCCAGGCAGTACCTCCAGTATGGCCGCTTCGCGCGGATCAACTTCGACGGCAAATTTTTTAGCGGCAACGCCCAGGGCCGCTGCTGCGACCAGGCCGATTCCACCAAGGCTTAATATTGCTGCTAACATTCGTTTTTCTCCGAAAAACGAGGACAAAGGATAAAGGTTAAAGGCTAAAGGTTTCCCTTTTTCCTTCCTCCTCCTCCCTTTTTCCTCGGCTGTTATCCTTTAACCAGCCCTGCAAAACCCATGAAGGCCAGTGAGAGCAGACCTGCCGTTACCAGTGCCAGTGCTGTTCCCTGAAAACTTTTCGGCACCGGGCAGAGATCGGTCCGTTCGCGCAGTCCGGCGAACAGCACCATCGCCAGGGTAAAACCGAGACCTGCTCCCAGAGCGAAGACCACCGACTCCAGAAAGCTGTAGTCCTTCTGAATATTGAGGACCGCCACACCGAGAACAGCACAGTTGGTTGTGATCAGGGGCAGAAAGATGCCAAGAGACTGATAGAGGACCGGGCTGGTCTTCTGGATAACCATCTCAACCAATTGCACCAACGACGCGATGACCAGAATAAAGGCAATGGTCTGCAAGTATTCAATGCCGAAGGGGATCAGTATCAGGTACTGAATAAACCAGGTGACCACCGAGGCGACGGTCATGACAAAAATAACCGCCATGCCCATGCCGAGCGAAGTCTCTACCTTTTTCGAAACACCCAGAAAAGGGCAGATACCGAGAAAACGTGCCAGCACGAAGTTGTTGACGAAAACCGCGCTGATCAGTATCAGGAACAGTTCAAACATTGAAGGACTCCCGAGAACATATAAATGGTAAGACCAGTTGTTTTAGAATAGGCGGCTATAATTGTCAAATGTTTTGTTTTTCAAGACGATAGCTTGATTTTGAAATGATTCGTCCAACAGTATACGTGCCGGAATTGCGTCAGACTCGTAAGGTCGGAATTTCTCGAACCTTTCAGGTGGGTTTCAATTCGTTGCATGACGATCGGAGAGTTGTTACAACTTCAGGCAATTTAATTTGTATGAATTTTTTACCCAGGAGAGATAAAAATGAAATTTTCAACTGAAGTTCAGGTCCGTTTTGCCGATATGGACGCTTACGGACATCTTAACCACGCCACCTTTTTTACTTATCTGGAGACAGCCAGAACCATAGCTTTCAGGGGGATCTTTCTCGACCTTATGAGCAAAGGGCAACTCCTCCTGGTGGTGAACGCCGAGTGTAGCTACAAAGCTCCGATCGGGCCAACGGACCGGGCTATCGTGACAATGCAGCTTGAGAAGAGCAAGCGAAGCAGCTTTACTTTGGGCTACCGGGTTCATGATGGCGAAGAGAGAACCTTTGCCGAAGCGAAAACTGTGATGATCTGTTTCGATGAGAACAGGGGCAAGCCGGTTGCCGTTCCTCCTGAGTTGAAAGAGGTGTTGTCTCAGGTTTGATATGCTTTTAAGGCAGCTATCAGGCTGCGAGAGGCAGGAAAGCAGGTTTCAAATTAACTTACAATGGAGTTGGAATGGCCGAAACCCCACGCAGAATTCTGATCGTTGAGGATGACCACAACACGGCACATCTGGTGGAGACCTACCTGCAGCGGGAAGGGTTTTCCACGTTAATTGAACATGATGGAGCCCTCGGCTTGCAGAAAGCGCGGAGCGAAACTCTGGACCTGGTGATTCTCGATGTGATGCTGCCAAATGTTGACGGGCTGGAAATCTGCCGCCGGCTACGGAGTCAATCGGACGTTCCGATCCTGATGTTGACAGCGCGTGAGGAAGAGATCGACCGAGTGCTCGGTTTCAGTCTTGGGGCCGATGACTATGTTGTCAAGCCGTTCAGCCCGCGTGAGCTGGTGGAGCGGGTCAAGGCGATCCTGCGTCGGACTCGTCCCCTGGCGGCACCATCAGGATCAATTCTGAACCATGGCGGCTTGCAGCTTGATCCAGAAAAGCACAAGGTCAGCCGTGACGATCAGTTGATCAATCTGACTTCCTCCGAATATAAACTTCTCTATACCCTGATGGCATCTCCCGGCCGGGTCTACAGTCGCAGCGAACTGCTTCGCCATTTCTATGATCATGAAGAGGCCGTGGTTGAACGGGTCATCGACGTGCACGTCAATAAGCTGCGGCAGAAGATTGAGTCTGATCCGGCCCATCCGATTTATATAGAGACGGTGCGTGGTTTTGGTTATCGTTTTGCTGAAAAGCAGGGCTAAGGACTATTTACCGCTGAGCTCGCAGAGGGCGCGGAGAAAAACTTCAGTACCCTGGTTTTGACCTAATACATAACGCTCATGATATTCTCAGCGATCTCTGCGGTCTCAAGTGAGCGAAGCAAACAGGCGGTGGAAAATTTATCTAATGAAGAACAGACTGCTGTGGAAATTACTGCTCAATATCGTGCCGGTGATCGGTGTCACCATTCTGGTGGTCTGGCTGGCGATCGATAAGCTGGCGGCGGTCTACTTTATGCGTTTGATGGAAAACTATGATATCGCCCCGCTCGATAGTCATCAGATGTTTATCGAGGCAGTCCATCGTTATCTGCTCTGGGCAACGTTGGCCGCCCTGGCCCTGGCTTTATTGCTCAGCTACCTGATGACCAAGCGGGTCCTGCGTCCCCTGTCGCAGATGACCCGTATCTCCCGCGAGCTGTCTGCCGGTAACTTTTCCAGTCGGGTCGAAGTGGTCACAAGAGACGAAGTCGGTCAGCTTGGCCTGGCCTTCAACCGCATGGCTGACGGGCTGGAATCCCTGGAACAGTTGCGCAAGAACATGGTCACCGATGTCGCCCATGAGCTGCGTACACCGCTGACCAACCTGCGTGGCTACCTCGAAGGGCTCAGCGACGACGTGGTGCCGCCGTCGCGGAAAACCTTTCGCATGCTTGAAAGCGAGATTTTACGGCTGGTCCATCTGGTCGATGACTTGCAACAGTTGAGCAAGGCCGAGTCCGCCAAAGCGTTTCTGCAGCGGCGCGAACTCTCGGTTGCGACCCTTTTCGAGCAATTACGCAGTATGTTTGATCCAAGACTGCAGGCGAAAGAGATAGCAGTCCAGGTTGCGATCGACCCTCCCAACTTGACCATCCACGCTGATCTTGACAAGCTGCTGCAGGCTTTACGCAATCTGTTGGAAAATGGCCTGCGCTATACCCCGCGGGGGGGGGCGGTGATCATTCACGGGGAGAAGGTCCCCGATGGGGTGGAGCTGTCGGTCAGCAACAGCGGCGAGGGGATCGCTGAAGGCGATCTGCCCTTTATCTTCGAACGCTTCTTCCGCGCCGATCGTTCCCGCTCCCGGGAACATGGAGGCGCGGGGATCGGTCTTTCAATCGTCAAGGAACTGGTTGAAGCACATGGCGGGCAGGTCGGCGCCGAGAGTTCAGAAGGACTAACCCGGATCTGGCTGAGATTGCCCCGACCAGCCTGAAAAGCTGCCTCTCCGATTCTCGGAGTTTGATTCTTAACTGAATCCTGAAGCCTTTCTGACTTTTCAGTCAGAATTCTTTACCCAATCTTTATATCGTCTTGATCTTCCCTTGACCCCTTTCTGGTATTCTCTATTCAAACAGAAAAGAGAGGAGGAACCGATGATCAGGCTATTTCTGTTAGCGACTATCCTGCTCCTTGGCTTCAGTCAGGTTTTCTTGGTTGCGGCCGAATCCCCCGCAACCACCAGGGCCACCTTCGCCGTCTACTGATATGACGTTGGCAAAGCGGCCCTGGATGGGCGGCCGGGGGTTTCATCAGTTGAAAAAGGCTGGCAGGGACGATTTGAGGTCAACCGGGTGATTTACAACCCGCAGCAGGTTACAATAGAAGAGATGGTACATTGGCTGAAACGGGCCAATACCTATCGGAAAACACTTGAAAAGCCCAGATTCGACACCGGGCCGAAGAAGGAGTAACAAGATGAAAGGAATAAGCATATTCACATTGATGTTGGCTCTCGGAGGTCTGTTGTGGCTGGCATCCAGCGGTTTAGCCAAGGATGATGAGATGATGGATAAAGTAAAACAGATCAAGGTTTATTCGGTGGAAGAGGGTGATTACATCATGGTCGACACGGTCGTTAAGAGCGATGCCGAGTGGAAGCAGTATCTCGGTCAGGAGCAGTTTGAACCGGCAGCCTATAAAATTCTGCGCAAGCAGGGAACAGAACCGGCCTTCAGCGGTAAGTACGCCAAACATCATGAGCATGGCGTCTATCGTTGCGCTGCCTGCGGTCAGGACCTCTACCATTCCGACCATAAATATGAGTCGGGGACCGGCTGGCCGAGCTTCTATAAACCGGTCGCGGAAGAGAATATCGAAACCCGGAGTGATCGCAGCTTTTTTATGGTGCGCAATGAGCTGATCTGCAGTCGCTGTCAGTCGCACCTCGGCCATGTCTTTGATGATGGTCCGGCCCCGACCGGCAAGCGTCACTGTATCAACTCGGCGTCGCTCATTTTCCACAAACTGGAAGAGAAGTGAGGGAGGATCTGATGAATATGAACAGATGGTTATTCTTGTCGATTACCCTGATCGGACTGGCCCTGCTGGTCCCGGCTATGGCTGCAGATAAAATGCCTATGGAAGAGAAGATGGCTGAACCGATGAACATGCAGCGAGCTATCTTTGCCGGGGGCTGCTTCTGGTGCATGGAGTACCCCTTTGAGAAACTTGATGGCGTCTCGGAAGTGATTTCCGGGTATACCGGTGGTCAAAAGGAGAATCCGACCTACAAAGAGGTTTCCGCGGGCGAAACCGGACACACCGAAGCAGTGGAGGTTCATTATGATCCGACCAGGGTCAGTTATGAGCAACTGCTCAATGCCTTCTGGATGAGCATGGACCCTACCGATGCAGATGGGCAGTTTGTTGATCGCGGCACCCAGTATCGTCCGGGGATCTATCCGCTTAACGAGGAACAGATGAAGCTGGCTGTGGCTTCGAGAGAGAAACTTGATCAATCTGGCCGCTTCGACGAACCGATCGCGACCGAAATTGTTCCCGCAGGGGAATTCTATCCGGCGGAAAAGTATCATCAGGATTATTACAAAAAAAATCCGATCCGCTACAAATACTATCGCTACGGTTCCGGACGGGATCAGTTCCTTGACAAGGTTTGGGGGAAGGATCGGGATCACTGAGTTGTAACTTTTTAAAGGGCGATCTGACACGGGTCGCCCTTTCTTTGTCTGAATCCTCTTTCGACAATATCTTACCTTTTCGTTCTGTCATTTCCTTTCGTTCTTGAATCCCGACCCGGCCACAGGTATCTTTATCTCCCTTTTTGCTGCGGAGATTTCAATGAAAAAACGTCGCGACCACCATGTTCAACAGCGCTACGACAAGGAACGGCAGCGCAACGTCATGGCTAAGCCGGGGGTTCATCAGTTTTGTCTGGTGCTGGATCACCTGAAACCGTTTTTCAACCCACCGAAAATCTTTCGCAGCGCCGAGGCGTTCGGCGCAGCGGCCGTCCACCTGGTTGGAATCGGGGTCTTTGATCCCTCGCCGGCCAAGGGGTCTTTCCGCAAAGTTCCCGCCCGGTTTCACGACGATTTCGCTTCTTGTTACGAGCAGCTTGTTGCTGCAGATTATACTTTGTATTGTCTTGAGCCCAACGCTCAGCAGTCCCTCTGCAACTGTGATTTTCCTGAGAAGACCGCTTTTATTCTCGGCCATGAAGAGTTTGGCTTCAGCTTCGATAGCGCAGATTATCCCGACATTCGCTGCATCAGCATTCCTCAGTACGGCAGCGTGCAGAGCCTCAATGTCAGCATTGCCGCTTCGATTGTCATGTTCGAGTATGTTCGCCAGCAACTTGATTGATCTTTGCGAACAAGTCCTTTGTCAATTCTTTCATGCTTTCGCATGTTTTTCGAATGACGCCGGGACTACTGTCTCACTAGGGGGCGCGCGTGCCGATTCATTATTCTTGACAGCTTGACGCCCTTTATATAACTTTAAAAAAGATTAATGGAGAATTCCTATGTATTCCTTCCTCACGCTGGTGCTGCTGTTTTTAACTCTTCTCTTTCCTTCCCATTCTTTTGCTGAGCAAGTACTGATGGCTCACAGGATAAAGGCTGCTCCTACCATAGACGGCATGGCCGACGAAGGGGTTTGGCAAAAAGCCAAGAGTGTCAGAGTCCATGATCCGGTTGCCGGGATCGACATTGATTTGAAAGCGGTTCATGATGGGAAAAATATTTTTCTGCTGTCAGAATTCCCCGATGCCGAGGAAAGCCGTATGCATCGAGAGTTGGTCTGGAACCCGGACCAGAAGCATTACGAAAATGGACCGTCCCGCGAAGATTGTTTCGTCGTAAAGTGGAGCATGTCGGGTTCCAAGTCCGGACTGACGCTGAAGGAGGATCGACCCTACCGGGCAGACATCTGGTACTGGAAAGCGCATCGAACTGATCATGCCGGCTATGCTGATGACAAGATGCATCTCTATACGTCCACCCGGAACCAAAAAGCCAAGCTGCTTCTTTCCGAGTCTGGAAGGGTTTTCTATCTGCTGCGTGCTGGAGACCACGGGGACCCGGCGTATAAGCCAAAGCTGCTGGTGGATTATGCCGGGGACTCAGTCGCCAAATATGACCTGTTCACTCCGACCGACAGCCGAGCTGATGTTCGTGCCAAGGGCCATTGGCAGGATGGGCGCTGGGTTATCGAATTTTCACGTCAACTCAATACCGGGCACAGCGACGACCTGCAGATGGACATTGGCGAATCTTATCAATTTGCCGTCAGTCGCTATGAACTTGCCGGCAGAGACCCTGAACCGGAAAGCGATCAGCCACTGTACGGGTCCGGGGAAGTCAGTGAACCTCTGTTGTTGCGCTTTCAGCCTTGATTTGAGTCAATGTTCTCCTATCATCGCATAAAAAATCTGGGTCTTCTCGTTCTGGTGGTCATTCAGCTTGCAATGACTGTGTATGCGTTTCGACAACTCAACCAGAAGGAGATGGACCTTGCAGTTCTCAGCGAAGATCTGACCCACCGATTTGTGACCCTCAACCGGATCGAGCGTACGGTGGTAGAGGCCGCCACCCTCTTCAATTACGATACCATCGACGTATTCCTTGATTCGCAAAGCCTGTCCGATGTCATTGAACAAGCGAAAACCCTCTCCCGACTCCTGACCCTTCGCCAGCAACAAGCGGATCTTGCAGTTCGGTTTCAGGTCTTGGCGGACATTTTTGACCGCCTTGATTTTGCCGTCTATCTCTACGCAGAAGCGGAAAAGAATTTTTCTTCTGACAGGGAAATTATTGCTGACATTATAGAGAGGCAGCTTTCAGGGCTCTTTGAAACGCTTTTGTCGCTCCAGACAGACGGGTTTCCGGAAATCAGCCAGCAGGACCAGGTGTTACTTGAAACCCTGGAAGAATTCGCCCATATCTCCGAAACCCTGTTCCTGGAGCTGGAACAAACCACGATTCCCCAGCCGGGTTTTATTGTGCTGATGCTTGACTCTCTGAGCGACGATTTTCTTTGGTTGGAACAGCGGAACCGCAAAAACAACGATCAGTTTGAGGGGGGCGCGACCAGCCTGGTCGAACTGCAACGAAATATTGAGCTGATTAAACGCAATTTGCCGGACATTTACGAGGCCTGGTGGCGTGACCCCAACATGTCAAATTTGAAGGGTGATATTGAAAGGTTGTCCACTGTCTGGGATCAGGTTCAAGTCTCATTGAATGTCATTTTATTGGAAGAAAATATTCGTTTTAATGATGAACGAAAAGAAATCTCCAGAAAGGCCAACCTCAGTAAAATACGTTTTACGGTCCTGGCTCTGTTCGGCTCAGTGACTGCCTTTGTTCTTGCTGTCGTCCTCAGCCGGATTTTACGCCAAAGGCTGAAGAGATTAACAACAGTCATCAAGGGCTACGGAGAGGGTAATTACGATGCCCGCCTGCAGATCACGGGGAATGACGACCTGTCACAGTTGGGCCTGGCATTTAATAGTATGGCTGAAGAAATACAACAGAAAGATAAGCATCTTTTTGGCTTGATCGATGACCTTGTTACCAGCCAGACCGAGCTAAAGGAAGCGCACGGCGAACTCGAGCGACGGGTGGCCTCAAGGACCAGTGAACTGTCTACGGCGAACGAAAAACTTGTGCTGATGGGTAAAGTTTTCGATCATGCAAAAGAAGGAATCCTTGTTGTCACCACAGATGGCACGATCATCAAGGTCAACCCGGAATTCTGTCGCATGACCAGATTTGAAAAATGGACCATTGTTGGTAAGCGGCCGGTCATTTTCCACCAGAATTCCAGCCTGTTTTCGGAGAATGAAATTCATCATTCTTTGTCCCGGAAAGGGTCCTGGGAAGGAGAACTGGTTCTCAACGATAGCGCGGGCCAGATGGTGCCGGTACGGGCTTCTGTTGCGCAGTACTTTTATGACGACGGATTGTTGCCGGCTGGATACATAGCCGTTCTGCATGATGTGCGGGATCTCAAAGAAAAAGAGGAGCTGATCCGCTACCAGGCCTACCATGATGCCTTGACTGACCTGCCGAACCGACTGCTATTGACTGACCGTCTGGAGGTTGCTATTTCCAGGGCAAGAAGGCACGACCACAAAGTCGGGATCCTGTTTCTTGACCTGGATAATTTCAAAAAAATCAACGACAGCTTCGGACACGTTTTTGGTGACGAACTTCTGAAAAAAACGGCCGATATCCTGCTGGGGATTGTCCGGGATGTTGACACCGTCAGTCGCATCGGTGGCGACGAATTTATCATTGTCCTGAATGAATGTCGGGATCGGGGACAGATCTACAAACTGGCAACCCGGATTCTGCAGGAGATCTCCAGGTCACACCTTATTCTCAACCGGGAGGTGCATACCTCGGTCAGCATAGGCATTGCGACCTATCCGGAAAATGGCAACAATGTCAACGATCTGCTGAAAAACGCCGATATCGCCATGTATTCAGCGAAAGAACATGGAAAAAACACCATCCAATCTTTCACCAGAAGTATGGATGATGAGACCCAGAGACGTCTGGCGATGGAAGAAGCGATCTGGAAAGCCCTTGGAGAAGAGGAATTTGAGCTTTATTATCAACCACAGGTGAGCTCCGATGGAAAGAGGCTCTGTGGGGTGGAATGTCTGGTTCGCTGGAATCACCCGGACCGTGGGCTGGTTGCACCAGACGAATTTATTCCGTTATGTGAAGAGACTGGACAGATTCTTCAACTGGGCAGATGGGTCCTTGAAGAGGCCTGTCGATTTGCTGCATGGTTTCAGGAACGCTACCGGTTGCCTGGTTTTCGGACCTACGTGAATGCTTCGGCCAAGCAGTTTAATAATAAGAAATTTCTGGAAACCATCAACCACACGCTGGAATGCTATAAACTTGCCCCCGGGTTATTGGGGATAGAAATAACAGAAACATCAATGATGGTTGATGTCGACTATACCAGGACGGTTCTGGAAAGCCTTGATGAAAAAGGAATCGCGGTGGCGATCGATGATTTTGGGACCGGCTACTCCTCATTGATTCAATTGAAGAATTTTCCGATACGAACGCTGAAAATTGATCGCAGTTTTATTTCTGATCTGCCGGGAAACAGCAGTGATGGAAAAATTGTCGAGACGATCATCGCGATGGCCAGTCACCTGGAAATCGACACGGTTGCCGAAGGGGTAGAAACCACTGAGCAGCAGCAGTTTATGCAATCGCTTGGCTGTGAAAAATTACAGGGTTACCTGTTCAGCAAACCGCTTCCAAGGGCTGAGTTTGAGGCATATTTACAGCGAGAGCACAAGGTCGAGCCAATCGGAGAGTTAGGGGCTTCCGGTCAGGATTGACACCCTGAAGGTTTTTCTGAAATTTTTGGATAAAATCTCCTCGTCTCTCATCTCCACAGATTACAGTCGCCCTGTCAGTTCCAACACTTTTCCAGCGATATGTTTGCCGATCGGGATCGCCGAGGTCGCCGCCGGCGAGGGTGCATTGCAGACCGACAGGGTCCGTCGGCTGGAGACGAACAGAAAGTCGTGGACCAGCTCTCCTTTTCTGGTGACCGCCTGGGCGCGGACCCCCGATGGGTAAGGCTGCAGATCTTCCAGCTTCAGGGATGGACAGTATTTACGCACCAGCGCAAGATAGCCTTTTTTATACAGCCCATTCTTCAACTCCAGCATGCTCGTCTTGAAATTATTCATCAGAACCTTCAGCAATCCCGGGTAGGTTAACGTTTCCCAGCTGTCCTTCAGGCTGATGTCGGTCTTGCGGTAGCCTTCACGCTTGAAGGCCAACACCGCGTTAGGACCGACCGTGACGCTGCCGTCAATCATGCGCGTCAGGTGGACGCCGAGAAAGGGCAGGTCGGGATCAGGGATCGGGTAGATCAGGTGGTTGACGATGTGATTGTTCTCTGGACTCAATTGATAATAATCACCCCGAAACGGGATGATCTTGAACTCAGGCAGGATGCCGAGCATGCGGACGATCCGGTCCGCCATCAACCCGGCGCAGGTGATTAAGAACCGGCCATTGAAGTTTCCAGCAGTAGTCTTCACCGTCACCTGATTGGCCTGTTCGTTAATCGCTGTAACTTCTCTGTTGAACAGGACCGCGCCACCATCGACAACAACCAGTTCCGCCATCTTTTCCGTCACCTCGGTGAAGCTGACGATGCCAGTGGATGGCACCAACACCGCGCCCACCCCGTTGATGTTCGGCTCTCGCTCTTTCAGCTGGGCGGCATCCAGCACCTCAATTTCAATCTCGTTTGTCTTGCAGCGCGCAATCAAGTCCTGCATCCGTTCCAGCTCCAGCGGATCCGTCGCGACCAACAGCTTGCCACATTGATCATAGCTGATGCCATGTTCATCGCAGAACGTCCTGGTGGCGATGTTCCCTTCACGACAGAAACGTGCCTTCAGGCTTCCCGGCTGGTAATAGACTCCGGCGTGAATGACACCAGAGTTATGACCGGTTTGGTGACGGGCCGGGCCGGGTTCCTTGTCAAGGACCAGCACTGAACAGGTCGGCTGGTTTCGCTGCAACTGCCGGGCAGTGCTCAAACCGATAATTCCGGCACCAATGACAATGTAGTCGTAAATCATAATTCTTCCCGGCAGGGGATGCAGAGCGATTTCCCGGCGATACTCAGCAGGCGGGACATCATGACCCGTTCACCGCAGGCGCTGCAGGGGCGGGATTGCATAATTCTGGCTGGTTCCGGTTCAGGAATTTCAACCTTGGTGATGGTCAGCAGTTCCGCGTCTTCTGCCGACAGAATTCTTGCAATCCTGGCCGGGCGGTCGCCGCGAAGCTCCTGCGCGACGCCCGCGCCGTGGTAGAGAACCCGCACCCCGGAACCGCTGGCCCGGGAATAGAAGGTGTAGGCCTGTTTTCCGTAATCGAGGAATTTCAGATTCCCTTTGCCGAAGGTGCAGCCACTGAGACATTGCAGGGCATCGACACCGCAGGCATCATTTTCAACAATCGCCACTAATTCCTCATCTTCGGCGCGGATCGATTGCAGTGCATCCAGGGCGGCAACAGACATCCGGTAGCCGATGGCCAGGCCGGGACAGGTGTGCCCGTGAAATTTGACAATCTCTGCGTAGGTCATCGGTTCGTCCTTGGCTGGCATTGTCGTTTTGTCCGACAAGAGTTTTGGGGAGGACGCTGTTTTTCAACCCAGCGTCTCTCTGGAGCAACAACTGCACAGGATGAGAGTGATCAAACTGCGCCTGTTTTTTCTCTAGCGAGGATGGCCATGCAGCAGCTCACCTGCCTGGTTGACGTTGTCGTCGCTGCCAAGCAGCATCAGCGTGTCTCCCTGCTCAATCCGCACTGAGGCTGCGGGGCTGTAGATGGTGCGCTCCTTGCGGATAATTCCAACCACGGTCGTACCGGTGCGGTTTCTCAGGTCGATCTCCGCGAGGCTGGCACCGAGAAATGGCG
>DATFMC010000091.1:0-17273 GCA_035267105.1 Geopsychrobacteraceae bacterium | reverse complement strand
AATAGAGATCCCGACATCTCGAAAAGCGGGTCAGACGTTCGCTGAAAGTTTGCAATATGGAGTTGCAAGCTTCCGCTCCAATGCTATGACCTAATGACTTGAAATGATCGACATCAAGGCAAAGCACAGCGATCGAGTATTTCTTCTCTTCCAGGTTGGCTGCGAGAGCCTTGTTGAGATGGTCAATAAAACTCTGGCGATTAGGTAATCCTGTCAAATGATCGTAGTGAGCCAGCCGATGGATTCGCTGTTCGGCATTTTTCAGTTCCGACATATCAAACATGGTGCCGATGACTCCGCTGATCCGGCGTTCCGAATCACGCATTGCCGCCTTGTTGAACACGACTGCACGCTCGCTGCCGTCTCCATACTGCATCACCTCTTCATAGGCATGTGACTGTCCACTTTTAAGAATGCTTTTATCCAGTTTATGATATCTCCGGTAGTTGTCATCCGAAATAGTATCTATTGACGTTTTGCCGACAATTTCAGTACGAGTGCGGCCGATCGCATTCTCAAATTCTCGGTTGCACCCCAGGTACCTGAGCTGACGATCCTTGTAAAAAACGGGAATCGGAATCGCGTCGAGTATCTCCTGAGTGAAGTGCAACTGCTCTTCAAGAACCCTGGCAACCCGGATGCGCTGCAACTCGGCAGAAACCCGGTTCATGATGACCTGAACCGACTGTTTGGCAGTCTCAATGTCCGGATCAGTACAGCACCATCCCAAAGCGAGAACACCAATCGACTCACCGGCTCCATCCTGCAGCCCGGCTGCAAAAAAAGATCGCAGCCCTGGCTGAAGCTTATTCGATTCCGGAAATCGCTTCTGCAGGTCATCCCGACAGATGACGACACTTTCAGATAAAGCGATTGCACAGGGCGTTCCGGCAGCAAGATAAGAATAATCCGGGATATTTTCACCATCCCGATATGCCGCCAGCGTTTGTAAGTGCCCTTTCGAGTGCAGGTTTATTTCCGCAATATAGACAATATCAGCACTTAATTTTTTTGCCAGATGCCTGTTCAGCAGATGGAAAAAATCGGTGCCCACAGCCGACATAATTTCGGGACAACTACCAAGGGACACCACGTCCGTATACTCATCAAACTTTTTTGCGAGTTCACCCATTAAAAATTGTGCTCCGTAATTTGTAACTGAAAGGACTCAAGTACAACATAGTGAACATCATGTCTCAGAACTGTTCAAACTCAAGGTCCCGGGAGTCAACCCCTGACTTGAGATCCAAAGCCACTCCGCTCACACTGTCGTCGCTACGCACATGAGTGGTCTTGCGACTGGCGATAAAAGGCAAATGAGCTGACTTTTTCCGTTCCGTTTGACTGCTTATTCCCTGCTGATGCCTGATCTGGTTGTGATGACTGCCAAGACCTGTTTCCCCATGAGTTCCAACCTGGAAAAAATCGATCATATCGGCCATCTGCTCGGCCTGGCTGGAGAGCTCTTCTGCGGTCGATGCACCTTCTTCTGCCGCTGAAGCATTCTGCTGGATGACCATATCGAGTTGCTGAATAGCCTTGGTAATCTGTTCACTCCCCGCATCCTGTTCGCGACTTGCAGCGGCAATCTCCTGAACCAGCTCCGCAGTTCTATGTATATTTGGTACCATTGACTGAAGCATGGTACCGGCTTTTTCGGCAACAGAAACGCTGGAGACCGAAAGTTCATTGATCTCTGCCGCCGCAGATTGGGAGCGCTCGGCCAGTTTACGAACTTCAGCAGCAACTACAGCGAACCCGCGTCCCTGCTCTCCGGCCCGGGCGGCTTCAATTGCGGCATTCAAGGCCAGCAGATTGGTCTGACGAGAGATCTCTTCGATGATCAGAATTTTTTCAGCAATGTTTCTCATCGCGGCGGCGGTTTCCGTGACGGCCACACCACTCTCTTCGGCATCCAGCGCGGCCTGAACCGCGATTTTTTCGGTCTGCAGGGAATTATCCGTATTCTGGCGAATATTGGCGGTCATCTCTTCGATCGACGCAGAAACCTCTTCTGCATTTGCTGCCTGCTCCGACGCGCCCTGAGACATCTGCTGCGAATTGGCGCTCATTTCAACCGCCCCGGCATTGACGTTTTCTGCGGCAAACTTGACCCCGCCGACGACCTCAAGCAATTTTCCGACCATCGCCTGCAGCGCCAGCATCAACTCATCCTTGTCCGAGCGCTCCCTGATTTCAACAGTCAGGTCTCCTTCCGCCACACGTTGAGCCAGTCTGGAAACCCCTTTCATCGAATCGACCATTTCACCCATCGCGCCCAGCATAAGACCCGTCTCATCTTGCTTGTCGGACTCAACCTTGACGCTCAGATCGCCTTTGGCCAGGGCCTGAGCGACGCCGACGGCTTTGGCCAGAGGACGCGTAATGCTGCGGCCGATCAAATAGGAGATGATCGCCAGCAGCAGGACGACAACCAGGATTACTGTCGCAAAGCGCTTTGCTTGAGCCCAGAAGTCCGCATCAACGTCATCAAGGTAGATGCCTGAACCAAGGACCCAGCCCCAGGGAGCGAACCCCTTGACATATGAGACTTTAGGTGACAGAGCCTTTTGTCCATTTTTCTGCCAGACATAATCAACAAAACCTTCACCGTCCCGCTTGACGGCATCGGCCATTTCAACAAAAAGCCTGGTTCCGTTAGGATCCTTGTAGTCTTGCAGAGATTTTCCGACCAGATCTTTTACGAAAGGGTGCATCAGCATCCGTGGTTCCAGGTCGTTGATCCAGAAATATTCATTGCCCCCATAGCGCATTTTTTCAACGGCAGCCAGTGCTGACTGCTGTGCCTCGGCCTCGGAAATCGCCCCTGTCTTGTAGCGATTATAAAAATACTCGACCGTAGCCAGCGCAGTCTCTACAACATGCTGGGTTTTCTCTTTCCGATCATCAATCAGGTTGCCCTTGTTAATCACCAGAGAGATCAGCGTAATCGCCGTTATCGCAACCAGGCAAAGACTGACAAGGGCGGTCATCTTGTGAGTCAATTTAAGTGTAAGGGTCATGTTTTTTACTCCTTTAAAAAACATCTTTCTCGTCAGTGCGAGTTTTTATTCAATTGCCTCATCGATAGTCGGGCCGGATTGCTGAAACCTGTTTAACTCGGAGACCAAATCCACGGACCGGCAACAACTTATTTTCGAATTATACTCAGCCATCCTTTGAACAACTGCAGGCAAGTCGTCGCCAACAATAAAAACCTGCAGATCAAGATCGCAGGAGTACAAGAGCCGACGCATTTTTTCCAACAAGGCAACATCGCGGCAGCCATTGATCAGCAAACAGTTGTTAATAGAATCTCTGTAGATTTTCGCCCAATTGATCAACTCTTCCGGCTCATTAAACAGGACCGGAATATATTGTGCTGCCTGCAACACAAAATTGATGCTGAGCAGCGACTCGTGCTTATCATTCAATAGAAGAATTTTTTTCATCTTTGCACCCGTCTGAATTTTCACAATCATGCAGACATCATCAATACCGCTTCGCGATTTAACCCCTATCTAAGAACCTTGCAGCGACGTATACATATACAAATCTCTTGCCAATTAAAAACAACTTTCTAATCGCTTGATTTTGTGTGAGAAACGGGGCCAGCCCCAACACTTAACCATTCAATATGGGTGTGCAACTGCTCACAGGCAAAAACACACAATCAGACAAACCTGCTGTTATAAAAAGACTTTTAAGCACGTTCGCAGATGCACACTGTTCCTGTGGTCACACCCTTTCGATACCCAATCGCTTCTGTCGTCAACATAAAAAAAGAGCCCGAAACGGGCTCTTTTGAAGGAGATAGCAATATAAACAAAAGGCGTTATATGGATGCTTCGTCGCCCTCTTCACGCATTTTTTTCAGACGTTTATTCAGTGCAGGACGTGAGATTCCAATCATCGCTGCTGCAATCGTCTGATTTCCCTGGGATCGTGACATGGCCTCTTCGACCACCAGCGTCGTAGCTTCGTCAAGGGTGGGAAGCGTATGACTGAACGTCAGCTTTGGCTTTGTATTGACCTCTTGTTCTGATGTTTGAACTTGCTGACGGCCGATCGCATCCTTGAAAGACTGCATTGACAATTTTCCGGACCGATGAAGGCTGACGGCGTCAAAAACCATTGACCGCAGCTCGCGAACATTGCCCGGGAAATGGTAAGTCGACAATAATACCGGCAGCTCTGCTGGCGGTGTCGGGACTGTGCGACCAAGAGAGTCCGCGGCTTCCTGGAGAAAATGCCGCAGGAGCAGGGGCAAATCATCGGGTCGCTGCCTCAATGATGGCAAATGGGCATGGTGGGTGGTGAGTCGATAGTAAAGGTCCCGGCGAAAATGACCGGCCTCCATTCTTTTTGCAAGATCGCGGTTTGTCGCTACCACAATCCGGGCTGAAGAACGTCTGGTTCGATCTGAACCCAGCGGGTGATATTCGTTTTCCTGAAGAAGTCGCAGCAACTTAACCTGTGACTCCGGGGACAAATCCCCGATCTCGTCGAGGAACAGTGTACCGTGCGCTGCTTCTTCAATCATCCCCTTCCGCGCCCGCACGGCCCCGGTAAAAGCTCCCGCGGTATGACCGAAGAGCGTGTCTGAAAAAACCGTTCCATCCAGTCCGGCTACATTTACGGCCACCCAGGGTCCCTCTGGACGACTGAGATTATGGACAGCCCTTGCTGCCAGCTCCTTTCCTGTACCACTTTCACCGGTAATCAGTACCGGCTGGGTACTGGAGGCAACGGCTTCCAGATAATGGAACACCGCGTAAACCTTGGCATCCTGTGACAAAAAATGTTCGAACGCATCCGGATGTTTAAGATGATGCTCAATAATCCCCTGTCGTAGCAGTTCGTTTTCCTGCTGGAGTTCCCGCATCCGCAATGCGCGCTGAACACCAGAGACAATGCGCTTGCGTTCTTCTGTTTTGACATAGTAATCGAAGGCGCCCAGCCGCATGCAATCGACGGCGCGTTCAAGCTGATTGATGCCGCTGAGGATGATAACCGGTAGCTCGGGATGTTCTTCCTGCAGCAGGGTGAGCAGGTCCTCCCCGGCAGGATGCGGCATGGTCAGATCGAGCAGAACCAGAGAAAACTCCTCCTGTGCCACCAGCTCACGAACTTTGTTACTCTCAGTGCAAAGAATGAGATTATCGAGGCCAGCCTGAGTGGCGAGCGTCAGGGACATGCTGTGCAGCCAGGCTTGCTCGTCATCGACAAGCAGGATAGGCTTTTGCGGTGATCTGTCTGCTGAATCCATCTGGCTCCCTTCCCGTTAATTAGCCTTGAAACTCACTGCAACGCTCGTTCCCCGGCCTCGTTGTGAGGAGATCACCAATTGGCCGCCATGCTCCTTCACAATTCGGGCGGAGATCGACAAACCCAGTCCGGTTCCACCATCCTCGCGACGCGTGGTGAAAAATGGATCGGTGACGTGGCAGAGAACTTCTTCTTCTATTCCGACACCTTCATCCTCAACCTCGCAGAAAACCATGCCCTGCTCTTTGTCGTACCAGGTTCTGGCACAAATTCCACGGGTCCTCTCTTCAAGTGCCTGGCAGGCATTAATGATCAGATTCACCAGTACCTGCTCGATCCGCTGGCGCGCGCACTTGATCAGAGGTAAATCTTCGCCATATTCAACGGTGAAGCGATTCGTCGAATTTTTTATAGTATTTCCCGACAGGCGCACTGCCGTTTTCAGCGCGTCGTTCAAACTGAACATCTGTCCCTGGTCGAGACTTTCGTTACGGGAAAAGTTCTTGAGATCGTCAACAATGGTTTTAATCCGGCCTGCGGCATCCTGCATTTCTTCGATCAATTTCGGAATTTCATGGCGCATCCTGGAATAGTCCACCCCGCCCCAGCAAAAATCACCTTCGGCGTCACTGTATCGATCAAGAATCGGCAGACTATCGGCAATCGCCTCAGCCACTAACGGCAGATTCAGCAACAGTTGAGCGTTAGGATTATTGATCTCATGCGCAACTCCGGCGGACAATTCACCCAACGAAGCCAGCCGACTTGCCTGGTCGGAGTGTTCACGCAGACGTATTTTTTCCGTAATATCGCTGGCAATCTGAATACAACTGCTCACTTGACCATCAGTATCCCTGATGGGAAAGGTCTTGATACCCCAATGACGCCGATCCGTGGCTTTCAGAGTCATATCCAGGGATTTTCCGTCCTGAAAAACGGTAGCGGAACATTCCAGGCAAATTCCCGACTGATCTTGCCAGAGGTCATCACAGGACATCCCCTCCAGTTCTTCAGCGGTCCGGGAAAAATGCCTGGCAGCCCCCTGATTGGCCCAGACCACTTTCAGGTCGTTCGAGAACAGGAGCAAAGCATCCGGAATTCCGTCAAGCAGAACCTGAAACTGGGTATACAATTCACGGTAGCGCTGTTCGCTGTCCTGCAATGCCTGCTGTGCCTGTTTGAATTCGGTGACGTCCCGAGTCACGACCAGCAGATGGGAAACGCCTCGTAGTTGTATAATTCGCATTGAAAGCAGTGAATCAGAAATCTCGCCATTCTTCTTGCGTCCCAGGAATTCGAAATTTTCCACCCGGCCGGTCTTCTCCAGAAGTCCGTACATCTGGCGTCGATCCTCAGGGTTAACCCAGATGCCCAGGTCGATGGAAGTTTTTCCCAGCACCTCCTGTTTATCATAGCCGGTTAACTGGCTGAAGCCATCATTGCAATCGACTATAATTTTATCCTCCAGGCGTGCTACGACTGCGGCATCGGGTCCGGCCTGAAAAATAGTACGGAACGTTTTCTCGCTCTCCTCCAACCGGAGTTGATTCTGGAGACGTTCAATCTCATTTGCCGCTCTGACACCGAAGATCTTTACCAGGTGTTCGGTCGTTGAAATATCCCGAATCGGCTTACGGTACATGGCGACAAGAATCCCCAACGGCTCCCCACTGGTCGCACGAAGTGGCATGCCGACATAGCCGTCAATTCCCATCGTCTGTAGTTGAGAGTTGTCCGGAAATAACCGCATGACATCTTCCGGATGAATGCTCACCTCTGTGCAGTCAAGCGCAGCCTGGCAGGGTGTATTCTGCAGTCCGTACTCGATATTGTCGAGAATGATCCCGTCAGCGCAATTCGCCAGAGTCTCCACGATATCGCCATGCCCATCTTTGAAGCGGCCAACAAAAGTGTAGTCGGCACTCAAGGTTTGGGCCATTGTTAAAACCAGACTCTGGAAAAACTCTTCACCGGTTTGCGACGACAGACCCTCGGCGATCGACAGCAGCACCTTTTCGTGCTGCTTGATCTGACTGATATCCCGGCCCTCGGGGATAATGAAAAGTATCTCGCCCTGTTCGTTTTTGACCGGTTTGAGGCTGAGGTCGACATTCAACAAGCGATCGCCGCGCAGATGAGTGGTTTCAAAGCGTACCATCTGACCGAGAACGGCTCGTTCAACCCCATCGCGGATCTGCTGCTGCACTTCAGGACAGTGAGTCCACCAGGGGGTCATCCAGAAAGGTTTACCCAAAACCGCGTCCAGGTCGGCATCAATGACTGCCATTGCCGTATTATTGACTTCCAGCAGATTTCCCTCCGGCGATAGTAGCCCCATAAAACTGAAAGTCTGATTGAAAATACCATGGAAGAGCTGCTCGCGCTTCAGCAGCTCGGCTTCAGCTTTTTTATGCTCGGTAATATCGAGCATGGCACCAACCTGGCCTCCGGCAGATCCATCCTGATTGTAAAATACTGCCTTATGAAAAAGAACATCGTGGAGAGAAGAGTCGGCATAACGGACCGAAGTTTCATAAACCTGCGCGCCACCTTCCCGGATTAATTCAAGATCTGCGCGGTGGTAGATTGCTGCTAATTCCTTTGGTGCAATATCATAGACAGTCGCACCGGTGACCCTGTCTCTAGGTAACCCGATATAATTCTCGAAAGCCTTGTTACAACCCAGATAAACGCCCAGTGCATCCTTATAGAAAATGGGGACAGGGATGGTATCAAGGATCGTCTGCAGCAGGTTCGCCTGCATCACCAGTTCCTGATAAGCCAGGCTCAGCTCCTCTGTCCGTTCACCAACCCTCCTCTCCAGCTCCTGAGTCAGTTCCTGTAGAGATTTCTCGGCAGAACGGCTTTTACGGGCAGCAAGCGTCATGATGGTAATAATCCCCCCCAGAAAGAGGCACATGACGAAAAAGAAGAGGGAGAGTTGTTTGAGATAAGCGTGTTTCCGCCCGTTCTCAATAATCGTTTCGCTCCAATTTCGGCTGTCCTCAACGGTCAGGAGGGAATAAATTTCGTTGCCGCGCTCTTGTAACCGCTTCATAGTCGTCAGAGAAGGAGAAAGTCCGCCGGTGAAACGCTCTTCTCCCCGATGCTTAAGCTCCGACAAAAGCTCTTCGATGAGCAGTGAGATCTCGTAAGACTTATCGTTTTCATGGCCGTTATCGAACCAAAAGCTCTGCCCGCCCTCCAGCAGCTCAAGTGCCCCGTAAAAAGAACTTTCATTTTCGCTCTGCAGAGCAATCAGCGCCTGTGCAAGCCCCTTCTGCATCAGCAGGTTGGTCTTGATGATACTGCGGGTTTTCACATGATGCTGCTGATTATTATTGAGGAGTCCGTCCGCTGTACGCGAGATATCAAAGATAAAGAGCGCGATAAAAATCGACATAAAGAGAATCGTGATCGGTGCGAAATCGATCAGCGAGGAGAAATAGCGGAACAAACTGACTTTCTTCAAGGTACCATCCTCAGTCGGTCAAAAATTCAATACGATTGATCATCCTGGTCCATTTCGAAACAAATAAGTTGTCGGGAGCCTCGGTTTGCAGAACACTCTTGACCGGTCCATGCATGACTCGGCTCATCCGTTCCCGGTCTGTCCCGCTGGCCGGCAGAAAAACTCCGATACGTAAATCCTCGCGAGAGAAAAATCACCACATATTCGTCGCTAGCACTGCTTCGTACGTTCCTGATTCTGGTCTGGCGAAGCGGGTACCAGTTCGTTGAGTGGCACCCTACGATATCGAATGGCTTTTTTCAGGTCGGTATCAAAGATGACTTTCTCAGGTTGGGTCATTTTCTCCAATTGAGCAACGTTGGTTGTTGAGGGAGATTTCGCTGCGAGGGCAGACAAGGCAAAGATCAACGCCGGAAGAAAAACCAAAACCGGCAAATGAAGGACATTGTACATGGCCGTTGTTCCTGTTCACGAATCCCCTCCTCCGGACATTGTCATTTATTATAGTCTATTAATAAAGCATAACTACCCTTAAAAGTCTATTTTTCCAATCAACAATTACCCCCAGCAGCGGGAACAACACCAAAGGGAATGCAGGCCACAAGCCAGCAGCGGTGAAAGATCTGATTGGAACTCTACAGAGAAAAAGTCCCGGTTAAACACGGTCCACACCCGGCCATGCAATTCAGGGGATATTTCCGCCCGCCAAGGGATCACCTCCCCGACCGGCTCCCAGGGCGACCTGGCGTAACGTCTCCAGCCCAGCCTCATCGACCAGTTTACCCATGCGACATTTTCGATCCTGCGCGGCAAACCAATCGAGCAAGTGCTCTACGGCAGCCAATGCCTGATCTTTATCCGGGAGGTGTTCCAACAAACGACGGCTGAGTCGTGGCTGACTGCCACCATTGCCACCGACCATCAAGTGCCATCCCTTTGGTGAGCCGATCAAACCGATATCCCGGAGACAAACCTCGGCACAATCGTTGGGACAACCCGACACCGCCAGTTTCATCTTCCACGGGAGCTGACGTCCATGAAAGCGACGATCCAGCTCCAGCCCAACATTGATAGAATCCTGCAGCCCGCGCTTGCAACAGTCGGTGCCGGGGCAGACCTTTACCGATCGGATGCAAAGTCCCACGGGCCGCCCTTGCGGCGTATCCAGATCCTGCCATACGGCATCCAGATCCTCTTCGGCCAAACCGATTAAAGCGATCCGCTGTGCGCTGGTCAATTTGATGGTATGGACCTTGAACTTTTCCGCAGCTGCCGCGATCCTCCGTAATTGATCGGGCGTCACCAGTCCGGCTGGCAAATGGGGAGTAATCGCGTAGCTCTCCCGATCCCGTTGAACAACAGCCCCCTTCTCAAGAATATCTTTTTTCACACTCAATCCTTACTCGCACTCTTTTCAAGTTTCATAAAAACCAGCTGTCCACCATAATGCCCGAGCATGGTCACACAACCGAGCATTCCGGCGATCAGCGCCAGATAGATAATCTGTCCCCATCCTTCCAGACCACCCCAACTGCCAACAACAGCTCGCAGAGTAACTGCGGCAAGGCCAAAAACCAGCAGAATCAGGGCCAACATGATCTTTTTGTAAAAAACACCTCCTGTCGCACCACCGTATTTGTACTGCCAATCGCGCAGCCCCGAAATGAAAACCACCGGGGTCACCAGAACACAGAGAGCAACGAGGTGAAAGGCTGTCGTTTCAAACGATTCCACACCCTTAATCAGAAACAGAACAATAAACAGAGCAGCGGCCGGGAGCAGTCCATTGGGAAAGTGGGCGGCAACAGCGTGCAGTACAAACGTTTCCCACACCTCCTGAGTAAAACCAATCATTCCTGAGGGGGATGGTACTGCCTTGTTATCATCTATCAGCAATTCAAACCTGGAGGCATCCACACCACAAACCGGACAAATTCCCGGGGGCTGATCCCCCGTGTGGATATATCCGCAGACCGTACAACGCCATTTTTTTTCCATGAATCTCTCCCGAATAAAGGTTGAATCCTGCAGCACATCACCTATAATTTGCGCTTACGCTTTAAACGCAAAATCCATTCTCAACGATTTCTGCATATTTTCAATCAATTTATTTCAAAGGAGAGACAAAATGAAAGCAGTCGTTATCGACGAATTCGGCGGCATTGATGTACTCAAGGTCGGAGAGATCGACAAACCGAGCCCAAAAGACAACGAGGTCCTGGTCAAGGTGATCGCCACCAGTATCAACAGACCGGACCTTGTTCAGCGGCAGGGAAATTATCCACCCCCTCCCGGTGATTCGGAAATCCTCGGGTTGGAAGTCGCCGGCATCGTTGAAGAGGTGGGAGGCGACATCGACAACTGGAAAGTTGGCGACCGGGTTATGGGTCTGGTTGGCGGTGGCGGTTACGCTGAATATGCTGTCGGCTATGCAAATCATCTGATGCCGATCCCCCAAAGTATGAGCTTCGAGGAAGCGGCCTGCGTCTGTGAAAGCTATATCACTGCGTTTCTTAATGTCTTCATGATCGGTGATCTGCAGGACGGCCAGACTGCAATTCTGCACGGCGGTGGTGGTGGCGTAAACACTGCGGCTATTCAACTGGCCAAGGCCCTGACCCCTGACGCCAGACTGATCGTCACGGCACATCCGAGCAAGATTGAGCGGGTTAAAAAGCTGGGGGTCGATCTGGTGATCGATTTTACCGAAACGCCTGATTTCACAGATTCGGTCAAGGAATTCACCGGCAAAAAAGGAGCCCATGTTATTCTTGATCATGTTGGTGCCAAGTACCTCAAGCCGAACATGAACTCCCTGGCCTACACCGGCAAACTCGTCATCATTGGCATCATCAGCGGGATCAAGGCAGAACTGAACCTGGCTCTGATGATGGTCAAACGCCAGCAGATTATCGGCTCGGTCCTGCGCAGTCGTCCGGTGGCAGAAAAAGGCGACATCATCGCTGAATTCACCAAACGTGCTCTGCCAAAGTTCGCCGACCGCACCATCGTACCGATTATAGAAAAAGTCTTCCCCATCGAACAGATCGTTGCTGCGCACGGCATGATGGAAGAAGATAAACACTTCGGTAAGATCGTCCTGAAGATTGCCGAAGATTAATAGAATAACAGGCCAGAGCTAAAACAGGAAAAGGCTCCCCAGTCGATTTGGGGAGCCTTTTCCTCATGGTGAAGCCCAACTTTCTGTAAAAGAAACCATGGCCCATTTACTGCCGAACTATGGAACGAATCCAGCCAGCAGTGCAGGATCGCAATGCTTTATCAATCGCCTCCTGACGGAGGATCTTCATTTGATATATCTTCCTTTTTAGACCTCAGAGATTCCAATAACGCTTGCAGATCGGTTAGCAAGACATGGTCTTCAGGGTATCGCTGCTTCAGGTACCTCACACTTTTTTCCAGACTTTTGATCAACTCACTCATTAAATTCCTCCCTCCCAGCAGACCTCGCCTGCCTTCTCAAAAAGAGACCGGATAAATCCACTTCCGCTGTATGTCCATGGCAGAACGCGCAAGCCGCAAACGATAAACCTCAACCTGGCATATCACTGCTATCCAGATGAAGGTTGTCACTCCCCTGTTGAAAGTCGACACAGCACTGGCTTTTAGTCCTGCAGTTTCGTTAATAGCCAGGCCATGTTCTCGCCCAATTGTTTCATGGTCTGCATCCCTTCCTCATCGGCCTCAACTTCACCAGGCATACGACCAAATCCTATATTCCAGTAACTGGAACCCGGGATTATCATTTCGCCGATCATGAAGTAGTTCTGCAGTGTCTGCAAGGTGTGCATCGCCCCACCACGCCTGACTGCAACCACCCCGGCTCCAACCTTGCGCCGCAGCAGATTATCGTTGGCCCTCACAACCATTCCGGTGCGATCAATCAGGGCTTTCATTTCGGTGGTCACATCTGCAAAATAGGTTGGAGAAGCCAGAATGATTCCGTCGGCAGCAACCATCTTCTCCACAGCATCATTGATCAGATCATTCTCGATCACGCAACGGCCGTTTTTGTGTTCAAAACATTTCATGCATGCCGTGCAACCGCGAATTTTCTGCCCGGACAGTTGAACCAGTTCGGTTTCAACTCCTGCTTTTTCCAGTTCGGAAAACACCTCTCTGACCAGAAGAGCGGTGTTCCCATCCTTGCGAGCGCTACCGCTAAATGCTACGACTTTCATCTCATGAAGCCTCCTGAAAAAAATGGAAAACAGAACCTCTCGATACCCTTCGATCGCTTAGGATGTTAGACTATCGAACGTCGTGTGGCAATCTCGTTGAGGAGAGAATGATGGAAAAGAGCAATCTGGTCCTGATCGGCATGCCGGGAGTTGGCAAAAGCACCGTCGGAGTGGTTTTAGCGAAACATCTCGGTTTGAATTTCATCGACACCGATCTCCAGCTTCAGGCAAAAGCAGGTTGTCGCCTGCAACAGATCATTAGCGAACGTGGGCTGGAGAAATTTCTGGAACTGGAAGAGAAGGTGATTCTCGACCTGCGTGATCGGCACAGCGTCATCGCAACCGGCGGGTCAGTTATCTACAGTCCCTTTGCCATGGATGCCTTGCGTCGCACCGGCCATCTCATTTACCTGAAAATCTCTCTGCAGCAACTGCAGCAGCGGATCGACGACATGGGACAACGAGGCGTTGTCATTGAAAAAAATCAGAGTTTTTCTGACCTGTATGACACCCGCACACGGCTCTACGAACAGTACGCAGAGTTGACGGTAAACTGTGATAGCCAGACGGCAAATCAGGTGGTTCAGCGGGTAGAGATCGCTGTTGCTCAGATCACTGGTGTATGCTTCCCATAGACTGCTAACCAGCCTTGATGTAGTTTTCCAACTGCTTGATCAGCTGTTCCTTCTCTTCCAGCGTCGTCTTGACCAGGTCACCGATGGAGACCACCCCCACCAGCCTATCCTCATCAATCACCGGCAGATGGCGACAACGATTTTCCGTAATCAGGTTCATACACTCATCGATCGTCATCTTTGAGGTCGCACAGCAGACATCCTTACTCATGATCGATCGAACCTGAAGTTTAAGAGATGAGGCCCCCTGCAAAATCACCTTGCGGGCATAGTCCCTTTCCGAAACAATCCCCACCATTCTATCCTCCTCAACGACGATCAATGCTCCAACATTGCTCGCCGCCATCAATTCGAGGGCTTCATAGACGGTACCGGCCGCACGAATTGTAATGACATCACTCCCTTTCGACTCCAGAACCTGCCTGATTGTCTTCATTGCAGCGCCTCCTCCTGTGTTCATCAGTATATTTTCTAATGAGAGTCTAGCCGCAGATTCTTGAAAAGTCAAAAATACTGAGAGGATGAACGTCCATGTGAACAGCTTGACAATTCGACGCCTGCGGGAGAAAATAGCTGACTTATTTGGTTACCAAACCCAAGCGAGGCTTCCTATGCGTTCTATTCTGTTGCTGATCCTGTTTCTCATTATTGCCATTCCCGACCAAGGCCTGACCGCTGCCCCCAGAGTCCTCTTTGACCAGAGTCACGGGCAAGCATTTACCATTGAAAAAGAAGGAGAGCTTCAGCTCAGTCGGTTGGCAGAACAATTCCGCTCCCAGGGGTGGCAGGTCTCGTCTACGACCAACCCACTGACTCGGCAGACACTCGCAGACGTCGATGCTTTGATAATCTCCGGCGCGTTCAAACCGCTCTCCGAGGCGGAACTCAACGCCGTAGGCAGGTTTCTATTAAATGGCGGACGGATGGCTGTAATGCTGCATATCGCCCCGCCGCTGGTCCCCCTGCTTGGCAAACTTGGTGTCGCCTCCGCCAATGGCGTTGTTCGGGAAGGAGAGACCACCCTGATTCTAGATGGCGAGGCACTCAACTTTAGAGTAAACAAACTGGAGAAGCATCCCCTGACCAGCGGGCTGACAGAATTTTCCCTTTATGGCGGCTGGCCACTTCTGCCGACGGCTGAACACGCCCGCACGATTGCCCGCACCAGTCCGACAGCCTGGGTCGATCTGAACAAAGACAGGATACTGTCGCCCAGGGATGCGGTGCGGGAGTTTGGCGTCGTTATCGCCGGCACGGTGGGAAAAGGGGAGTTTGCCGTATTCGCTGACGATGCAATCTTTCAGAACCGGTTCCTGCAGGGAGAAAACAAAAGATTGGCAGACAACCTTGGCCGCTGGCTGCAAGGGGGCTCAACTCTCTCCATCTGAAGCAAGGAACCTTCGCTTCCACAATTAAAGCCCCGGACCTCTCTTGTCGATGTCCGGGGCTTTTTCGGCTATGCGCTGCTGACTGCTGCACTAAGAACTAGCCATGCTTTGCCAGAAACTGATCCAGGCGGTTGGCAAACAACTGCCGATCCTTCTGATTGATGGCTGCTGGCCCACCCGTTTCAATTCCGTTACTTCTCAAGTCATCCATAAAGTTGCGCATGGCCAATCGCTCGCGGATATTATCCTCTGTATAAAATTCCCCCCGGGGATTGAGTGCATGCCCTTTATTGGCGATGACATCTGCCGCCAGAGGGATATCCGCTGTGATCACCAGTTCACCCGTCTGCATCTGCCTGACGATCTCCTGGTCAGCGACGTCCGCACCGCTAGCGACCAGTTGCGTGCGGATAAAGGGCGACGCCGGCGCCCATAACGGTTTATTGGCGACCAGGGTAATCAGTATTTTTCTTTTTTCAGCCACACGATAAAGAATCTCCTTTATCACCTTGGGGCAGGCGTCGGCATCAACCCAGATCTGCATCTAAACCTCCGAAAATGCTTTAAAGTTGTTCCATAATATTTCGGCGACAGGCCCGTGTGTAGAACTCTGCTTCCTGACCACGCGCATTTCGATATCGAGTGTAACCGGATAGTTGCGGATATTCAAAGGGACCAGCCTCCCGTCACTGAGTTCCTGCTCAATAAGGTGTCGGTGCAGTCGACCCCACCCCATACCCGCCAACAGAATCTCTTTTTTTGTGAAATGGTCGTTCACCAACCAATGGCGACCCTGGAAAAGGACCCCGTAGCTTTCGGAACGTGGACGGTGGCTGCTGTCCTTGACCACGATCTGGGCTGCATTCTGCAGGTCACTCAGTTCCAGCTGCTTCATTCCAACGGCGGGAGCAAAATCGGGAGCAGCCACGGTCAGCAGGCGAGACCTGACAAAAGGAAAAGATTCAACCGTCAGGTCCTCTTCGAGCCAGGGGCAGATCGCCAGTTCAGCGTCACCTTCCTGCACACGTTCCATCGCCCCCCAGAGATTTTCCACCATCAGGCTGAAGTCTGTATGCGGAAAAGCCTGTTCACTCTGACGCATGATCTTCAAAATCAAAGGCATGGGGCAACTGGCTTCTATAGCTATACTGAGCTCCGGCTCATTGCCTATGGCAAGATGATGCGCCAGAGCTTCAAACCCTTCACTCTGCTGAAGAATCGCTTTCGCCTTCTGGCAGAGCATTTTTCCTTCAGGGGTCAGGCTGGCGCGGTACCCATCCCGGGAGAGAAGCAACACCCCGAGTTCGTCTTCCAGCTTCTTGATCGCAACACTGACCGTCGGCTGAGTACGAAACAGAGCCTCCGCCGCCGCCAGCACGCTCCCCGTTTCAGATATCTTGACCAGCATCCGCAATTGATCAAGCGTCACGGCATCTTCTCCTGGCTCGGGACAAGAAATGATTATTGATAATAACTATAATGATTATGATGATTAAATATTATTTTTCAATACATATTTCGAATAAACTGTAGCCATTACTTCAATATCAAAACAAATTCTCAGCAAGAGGAGGGTTCCATGTTTAAAAAAATTCTGTTCTCTGTTGTGGCTGTTCTGTTCACCGCTTCGCTGGTTTCAGCCGCAACCTACAAAGTCGACCCGGTTCATTCCCAGGTCCATTTCACTGTTGCTCACCTGGTCATATTCAAAGTGAGTGGTGTTTTTACCGAGTTTTCCGGAACGGCTGAAGCTGACCCCACAGCCCAAGCACTTCAATCGGTCAAGGCAACAGTCTCGACGACCTCCATCGACACCCGGATTGAAAAGCGTGACAATCATCTCCGCAGCGACGATTTTTTTGCCTCTGATAAATATCCACAGATGACCTTTGTCAGCAATAAAATTGTCGGAAGCGGCAACGATATTACTATTTACGGAGATCTGACCATCCGTGACAAAACCAAAGAGATCACTCTTAAAGGTCGCTATCTCGGCAGCAATAAGGACGGCTGGGGGAATGAAGTCGCCGGTTTTGAAGCGAAAGGCAAGATCAACCGCAAGGACTTCGGTCTGACCTGGAACAAAGTTCTTGAAACCGGTGGCGTCACGGTTGGCGAGGACGTTGAAATCGGGCTGGAGATTCAAGCGATCAGACAATAAACAGCAGCAGGCGGGCAAAGAAGCAGCATCTCTGCGCCTGCCTGCTTTCGCAATCACGTCAAGGATCGGTTCAATGTTGGTAAATGGTCAGTGGCAGGGAGAATGGGAGCCGGGACAAGCCTCGGACCCGCACGGGAAGTTCATCCG
>DATFMC010000090.1:0-2720 GCA_035267105.1 Geopsychrobacteraceae bacterium | reverse complement strand
ATAGGGTCAGACATCTCTTTCCTCGGTTGGATACATAAGCAATCTAGCGGTTAAATATAACAGATATCATGCCGGATAAAGTACGCTCCGGTTCGGTAATAGAATGCAAGAAAGTTTAGGCAGCTTCATTTTTTGCCACGTAGACCTGGACGATTATTTTCTTAATGCACGGACATGGCACAAAAACGTACCACGACGGCGGCATAAATGATTCGCATAATTACAGAAAAAACCGCTATGGCAAAGGGACAACCCGAGAAGCGCCGTGTCGGAAGATTTGAGATACAACGAACGTGCCAACAATGATTTCGATTCAGGTAGATGCTGAAAACGGGAAAGCGGTGATCAGGCGTTCAGTCACCTTGTTCACAAGTATCCTCAGTCAAAGGCAGCCGCATTATGACGGTTGTTCCTTCACCGGCTTTGCTAAAGTATTCGACCTCGCCACAATGACCTTCGAGGATATTCTTGATAATCGGTACGCCGAGACCAACTCCGAAATTCTTGGTACTGAACATCGGCTCAAAAATACGAGAGATTACATCCTTAGTCATTCCCGTACCGTTGTCCTGTACAACTATCTCGCAGACCTCTTCGACAAGACGCGACCTGACCATGAGCTTTTTGTCAGTTTTGTCAGCTTCATCGAGTGCCTGCAAGGCATTATTGATGACGTTGACTATCGCCCTGCGCAGGCGTTCAGGATCAATCTGTACGACTGAGTCAACGCACAGATCCCTTTGAATCTGTACATATTCCGGGAGGCCCATCTCCTCAAGGAGTTCGGTCAGCCAGCCATCAATTTTGATTGCGGTCTTCTCGATCCTGCGCTGGCGAGAGAAATCGAGCAGGTCGCTGATGATTGTATCACACCGCATGACGTTGCGTTCAGCAAGCGTGAGCGGCTTATCGAGATGTTCATTTTCAGCCCCCTGCAACTTCTCCCTGATTAAAAACAGGGAGTTAGAAATCGTACCGAGAGGATTACGGATCTCATGGCTGACTGTCGCCGTCAGCTGGCCAAGCACCGCGAGCCTCTCCTTCTGTACGAGTTCTGCCTGGGCGGCTTGCAGTTGGGCAGAGCGATCCCTGACCAGGTCCTCAAGGGTCAAACGATATTTTTCCAGTTCGTTTTCGGCAGCCTTTCGCTCCGAAATATCCTGGACCATAGAGATCGCCCCGACAATATCGCCGGAGGCATCCAGCACCGGCGTATTATACCATTCGCATGTAATCGTTTTGCCTTGCTTGGTAGTATTTTCGTTTACGCTGTGGGCCGATTTATCACCACTCGTAATTCTTTGCCAGAGCGGTTCGACAACCGGCCGAACATCTTCGGGCAAAATTGAGCCAAAAGGCCCATTACCCATCATCTCGTCTGCGGTGAAGCCGAAAATCCTTTCGGCGGCCGGGTTCCATATGTTCACTGTAAAATGCGATGACCAGAGAATGCAACCGATCGGCATACGGTTAATCAACAGGTTCAAACGCTCGAGTGCTTCGCTCAGTTGTTGCACTGCCCGTTTGCGTGCCGAGATGTCACGTACTGAAGCCAGCACGCGGTGTTGTTGGCCAATCATGGCGCTGCGCAGTTGGACATCGGCCCAGAACAACTGGCCTGAAACCTTTCTGGCCATCCACTCAAAAGAGCTGCTGCCCTGCGCCACGGCTTCCTGTAATTTCATCTTTGCAACATCGCCCGTGTAAGGGCTGACTCCCTTACTGAATTTACCTAGGTCACCAGTCAACGCTTCATCATATGAGCAGCCGTACATATTCAACATGGCCTGATTCACATCGACGATCTTGCCATTCCCGGCGTCATGGATGAAGATCGCATCGCTGGTGCCGTTAAAAATTTCACGGTAGTTTTCCTCGCTGTGCCGCAACTCTTCCAGCAGCTTTTTTTGCGCTGTCACATCGATCATGACGCCGAGCATCTTGGTCGGACGGTTATCCTCAACAACAACTGTAACCAGGTTGCGAATCCAGACGATATGACCATCTTCAGCAATCATTCGACATTCAAAGCTGTGATCCTCAAGCTTTTCTGACATCAAACGGCTGTATGCCATGATTTTCTCTGCATCGTCAGGGTGAATCTTATGCCACCAGAAGTTGCTGTCTTCGTACCAGTCCTGGATCGTATAGCCCAGGAGATGTTCCGCCTGCCGGCTGACAAAAAGAGTTCGGAAAGATGGATAGTCCATCTCCCAGACAATCCCGTCGATCGAATTGACCAGATCACGGAACCTCTTCTCATTGGCTATAATTGACTCTTCGCGCACTTTGATCGCGCGGCTCATACTGTCGATCTGGCTGGCAAGTGTATCTATTTCCGAAAACCCGGAAGGGTGGAGTTGAAAATCGTAATGTCCGTCGGCAATCTGATCGGTCGTTAACCCCAGGTTGGTCAAAGGCAGCATCAGGCGCCGGACATTGAAGAGCGCAATGATACTGGCCAAAACCGCGGCAACAAACATGAAGAAGATCATTATGTTGCGCATTTTTTGAATCGGGGCGTTCACGTGATCCATGTTCAGCCCGACCCAGACCACCCACTTAGAGCTCGGTATCTGCGTTGTACTTTCCAGGTAATTCTGGTTGCCGAGCGCAAATTCCATGGTGGAATCTTCCCCGGCCATCGCCTTTTGAACCGTCGGATGGTTTGCAAAACTAATCCGCTGCTTGGCCAGAGTCTCTGTGCTGTGTGCGATCAA
>DATFMC010000089.1:0-18838 GCA_035267105.1 Geopsychrobacteraceae bacterium | reverse complement strand
CATACAGTTCACACCGATGACGCCGTCCGGAGCTATTTCGTAGGCCTTGCGCAGCTCTTCTTTCAGCGCTTGAGAGTCTGCCTGATAATAATTTTTGCCGTCATAATAAGGGCTGTTCAATGCCAACCCGGCAGCGGCAATCAGACCAACACCGCCGCTCTTTGCGACATGTCCGGCGAGACGGTACCCAGAGACGCGAACCCCCATCCCTCCCTGGATTACCGGATAGGGCACACGATATTTACCGATTACTAATTCTGGAGTCATCTTTTCTCCTGTAGGGATTCGTACCTGCCACATTGCAGCCAACCAGAAGTTAGGAGGCAGATAATATTAACAGTTTCAGAATTGTGCAATGTAATAGTTATGTAAAATCCCCCTTGTGAGAGGCCTGCGGGAATGGTAATTAATCTCTTATGAATCTTTTCCGTCGCATCTTCCACCCTCTGATCGCCTTCATCGGTATCCAACTGCTCTGGCTCTTTCTGCTGGTCTCCTGGATCTACTGGTTTCTTGGACGCCACCAGCAGCTAAAAGAGCTGGCTGCCCGCTATCAGACAGAGCATCTGGCGGAACCGACCGACTGGTTGATTCTGGCGGAGGGGATTGTTCTGCTGGTAGCGATCCTTGTCGGCGTTTATGTCATATTTCTTTACTGGAGACGCCAGGCTGCCCTGAACCGGGCACAGACCAAGTTTATTTCCCAGGTTTCTCACGAGCTCAAATCACCCCTTGCGTCTATTCAGCTACACCTGGAAACAATAGAGATCCGCCAGCCTGAACCAGCGCAACTACAACATTTCGTTCGCCTGATGCAGGAAGATACTGACCGCCTGAACGGCCTGATAACCAACCTTCTGGCTGCCGGTCGACTGGAACATAAAAGTGTCAAGCTGGCCCTGCAGGTGGGCGATCTGTCGCAGATGATTTCAGAGTATCTGCAGCAGAAAAAAAAGACTTTCCCGGAAGATGGGCTTTTATCCTGGGATATCGAACCGCAACTTCTGGTCAAGTTCGACACCGAATCCCTGGAAATTGTACTGAGAAACCTGCTCGAAAATGCTGCCCTTTATACCGACGGTGCGCCTCAGGTCAATATCAGGTTGTCCCGCGACAAGGGTAAGGCCCATCTGGTCTTTTCCGACCGGGGACACGGCATCGATACACGCTATCGAAAAAAGGTCTTTCGCATGTTCTACCGGATCAGGCAGAGTGGCAAAACGATTCGCGGCAGTGGCATTGGATTGTTTATCGTTCGCAGCATTGTTCGCAGACATGGCGGTGATATCTGGCTGGAAAGCCAGGGCAATGGTCAGGGAACAACTTTTCATTTAACCTTCCCCTTGCACGGTAAAAAGGACACTGATAAATGAAGCTGGTATACCCGGTGCTGCTGGTCGAGGACGAGCCTCATATCGCTGAAGGGCTGATTTATAATTTACAGGCCGAGGGCTATCAGGTCACTCATGTTGTAAGTGGTGAGGCTGCACTGAATCATCTGGAATTTCATAACTGCGCCCTGGTGGTTCTGGACCTGATGCTCCCCGGGATCGATGGGCTGGAGGTCTGCAGGCAGTTGAGACAGCAGAACAACATGGTTCCGATTCTGATGCTGACAGCTCGTGGAGAGGAAGAAGATCGAATCGCTGGATTATCCGAGGGAGCCGATGATTACCTGACCAAGCCGTTCAGTCTCAGGGAATTCCTGTTAAGGGTAAGCGCGATGCTGCGGCGTTCCAACTGGTCACAGCAATCAAGTGAGCTCCCAAGCACTTACATCTTCGGCGGCAACCAGATCGACCTTGAAAACTGCTCAGCGCTCACCAGCCTTGGGCATCTCGAATTGACAGAGCTGGAAGTCCGCATGCTGCAGATTTTTTTTCGCAAAGAAGCGCAGGTTCTCACCAGAGGCGAATTGCTTCAATCAGTCTGGGGAATGGCGCCAGATACCGAAACCCGAACTCTCGACAATTTCATTGTCCGCTTGCGTAAATACTTTGAGGAGGACCCCTCCAGGCCAAAACATTTTCTTACCATCCGTGGCCGAGGCTATAAATTTATTCGCAAGCCGTAGCACAGCCTATCTCCTGATAATATTTCCTCGCCTTGACAAGCCGCTACCACTGAAGTTCAATTTCAAAAGGAGGTAGTCATGCGACGCTTGGAGCAGCAACTCAAAGAGATTGATGGCCGAGGCTACAAAGCCTACAAACAATTATCCGGCAGCTATATTTTTGAGAGGTTTCAACTTCATATCGACCATGTCCAGGGAGATCCCTTTGCCCTGCCATCACGGATCAGTGTCCATGTCCCTCCTGAACAGCATGCGCTCCCTGATGAACTCTGGCATTCCCGCTGCCGCCAGACAGCACTCGAAGATTTTCTGGGCCGTGCTGTTGCTGCTGCGATCCAAAAACATGTTAAAGGGAGTCGCGGCACCGGCCACAGCGGGGAAATCCATATTGCAACCAGCGGTCAGCAGGTTCTGCGCCGTAACGCGGTCTTGTTGGACAAGACAGGATTGGAAGCCAGAATCCTGTTGGCATTGCCTGCCGATGGCCGCTCGGCCCTTGGGCAGGAAGCAGTCGCCATGTTTTTCAATGAACTCCCGCAGGTGGTGGCCGATGGTCTCCGTTATCTGGATCGGTCTCTTGACCAGGTCTACCGCCACGTTGAACAGGTCGAAGATCAGAGTTTTCTACGCCACTGGCTGGCGGAAGCGAGCGCTGTCGCCTTCGTCGCAGATGGCTCAATCCTTCCCCGCCACAGCGGCATTGACGATCGTCCCTTAAAGACCGGCATCCCGTTTTTGTCCCCGCCCAGCCTGTCTCGACGGGTTGAACTCCCCAATCGCGGGGAAATCACCGGCATGGCTATTCCGCGCGGCATCACCCTGATTGTCGGCGGTGGGTTTCACGGCAAATCAACGCTGCTGCAAGCCTTGGAAAGGGGCGTTTACAATCACCTTCCGGGGGATGGTCGCGAACTGGTTGTCACGACCCCGGACGCGGTCAAAATCCGCGCCGAGGATCATCGCAGCATCCATCAGGTCGACATCAGCCCTTTCATCAACAACCTGCCTGGCAACCGGAGCACCACAAACTTTTCGACAGAAAATGCCAGCGGCAGCACCTCCCAGGCGGCCAATATTATTGAAGCGATGGAATGCCATTGTGACTGTCTGCTGATTGATGAGGACACTTCGGCCACGAATTTCATGATCCGCGACCAACGCATGCAACAACTCGTCAGTACCGAGCAGGAACCGATCACGCCACTCCTCCATCGCATAAGAGAGCTGTATGAGAAACAAGGAATCTCGGCGCTGATTGTAACCGGCGGCTCGGGTGACTACCTGTCGGTGGCCGATACGGTGATCCATCTGGACAACTATCGACCACATGACGTCAGCGTTCGTGCCCGTGAAGTTGCAGGGAGCCCACCGCAACCGGAACGCACACATCCGGAATGGCCCACGCAACCCCGGCCGCTTGAACCTGACAGGCTGAATGCCAACCGTCCGCCCAAAGGGATCAGAATTAACGTTCGGGAAAAGTTTCTACTCGACTTCGGCCGTTTTCGGATCAACCTGACCCAGGTCGAACAGCTGGTAGATCCAGGACAGACCGAAGCCATAGGTCGCCTGCTGAGCTATTGCCGCCAGCACCACGCAGACCTCCCGGAGGATCTGATAAAAGCCTTGCAGCAATCCTTGCGAGAGGTCGAGCAGAAAGGTCTGGACATCCTGTTCCCCTGGAAGGTTGGTCATCTGGCATTACCACGCCTCTATGAACTGTCCGCAGCGGCCAACCGTATCCGCCTGTAGCCATCGAGCACTACAATGCCTTGATTCGCAATAAGAATTTGCTTTTGGGCTCCGGCTTTGATAGAAGTCTCTGTTATTTTGTGACAATGGAATCACGATTACTTCAGGAGCAGAACTGGATGGGCTTTCTCCCCGGGCTAAAAAACTGGCAGACAAATCTCGGCGGCTCAGGCTTTCGCCTGTTGATACTGTCGGCGTTAGTGGGGGTTGTTGCCGGATGCGGGGCTCTGCTTTTTTACTACGCTGCCAACGCCGTCGACCACTTGATGCTCGGCAGTATCGGCAACTTTCACCCACCCGAAGAAGGTATTCCCGCCAGTCAGAGTCCCGATTTTATCGATAGGTTGAGCATGGATTTTCGCTGGTTCCTGTTTTTGATACCGGTCATAGGCGGGCTGATTTCCGGTTGGCTGGTTTATACCTTTGCCCCGGAAGCGGAAGGACATGGAACAGATGGTGCGCTGGAAGCCTTTCACCGCAAGGGTGGCTTGATTCGCAGTCGGGTTCCAATTGTCAAAACGATCGCTTCAATAGCGACCATCGGCACCGGCGGTTCGGCTGGGCGTGAAGGTCCGATTGCCCAGATCGGCGCTGGTTTCGGCTCTTTCATCGCCACAAAGATGGGACTCAGCGTATCCGACCGGCGCGTACTTCTTCTGGCCGGGATGGCTGGTGGTGTCGGAGCAACCTTTCGTTCTCCACTCGGGGGTGCGCTGTTTGCCGTTGAAGTCCTCTATCGTGACCCTGAGTTCGAGCATGAGGGGCTGATCCCTTCCATCATCTCTTCCATTGTTGCCTTCTCTCTGTTCGGAGCCGTGACCGGCTGGGAACCTCTTCTGGCCACCCCACTATTTCGTTTCGAGCAACCGGCCGAACTGATTCTTTACCTGGGACTCGGGCTGGTCTGCGCACTGCTTGGCGTCATCTACGTCAAAACTTTTTATGGCATGCGCGATCTGTTCAAGCGGGTTCCGTTGGAAGACTGGCAAAAACCGGCGCTGGGTGGACTGCTGCTCGGTATTCTCGCCATGTTTGTACCACAGGTCCTCGGCTCCGGTTACGGTTGGGTGCAGATGGCCCTCTATGGGAATATGGCTCTCTGGGTCATGCTGCTGATCGCCTTCGCCAAGATTCTTGCCACCAGCTTCACCATCTCATCGGGTGGTTCCGGCGGCGTGTTCGCTCCCAGTCTGGTGATTGGAGCCATGCTCGGTGGCGCTTTCGGCGCAACAGCAGAGATTCTTTTTCCAGTACTGGTTCAGGATCCCCGCGCTTACGTCCTGGTCGGTATGGCCGGATTTTTTGCCGGAGTTGCCAACGCACCGATCGCCACCCTGATCATGGTCAGTGAGCTAACTGGAAACTATGGGCTCCTTGCTCCGCTGATGTTGGTTTGTGTCGTGGCGATGATTGCCATGCGCAGGAACAGCATTTATGAAAATCAGGTTGCCGGACGTTTCGACTCACCTGCTCATCTGGGTGATTTTGTCATTGATGTACTGGAAGGCATTCCGGTTTCAGAGCTGGCCTCAAAGGGGCGTAAACCGACGTTGATTCCCGAAGGGATGACGCTGCCCGACATTCTGCAAAAGATAGCCACTGCCAAAACAGCTTATTACCCGGTGGTCAACGCAGAGAAAAAGATGACTGGGATTTTCTCAATCAATGACATCCGCCGGATTCTTAACGAAGACATCCCTCCGGGGCTGGTAATAGCCCGAGATATGGCGACCCACAAGGTGATTTTCGCGACTCCCGATCAACACCTGACAGACGTTATGAAAAGCCTGACCAGTCGCAACCTGGAAGAGATTCCGGTGGTCGATCCCGACGATCCAGGAAAGGTTCTTTACATGCTCTCTCGGCGGACGCTACTGGCCCACTACGCCAAGCAGGTCGAGGAGACACGCGGTCGTTATCAGGAATAATCCGGAAAACCATCATAATAGTGGTGTTGGCTGCCCGGATAAGTCAGGGCAGAGGGAGTACAGGCATGTTCATGAGGCAGCGAAAGGAAGAGTAACAACGAACTTCGTCCCCTCACCAAATACGGAAGAAACCTTTATCTCACCGCCATGAGCCTCCACGACCCACTCGGCAATCGACAAGCCAAGACCAGAACCACCATCTCCCTGATTCTGCCCCTTATCAACCCGGTAAAAACGTTCAAAAATATGCGGCAGATTTTCAGGCATGATTCCGATGCCAGAGTCACTGACAGAAATCACCGCGTGGTCTTCCTGCTGCTCCAAGGTCATTTTTACCGAGCCGCCAGCTGGAGTATATTTAATGGCATTTGACAACAGGTTCAAAAACAACTGACGTAACCTCAGTCCGTCGCCATCAAAATTGATCTGTTCCTCAGACGGGTAAAAGCTGACCGCGATATCCTTCTCTTCTCCAAGAACTGCCGCCTGGCCGAAAAGATCGGTTAACAGTTCATTCAACTCAAGGCTCTCTAACCGCAACGGCAATTCACCGACGTCACTCTTGGAGAGCAACAACAAATCTTCGATGATCCTGCTCATTCTGCTGATCTCTTCCAGATTGGAGTTCAGAAGAGCTTGTATTTCTTCGTTATGGCCAGATCGACGCAGTGCTATTTCAATCTCACCACGTAATATAGTCAAAGGGGTGCGCAGTTCATGCGATGCCACCGCCGTGAACTGCGTAGTTCTAACCACGGCATGCTCAAATCGGTCAAGCATCCTGTTGAAGGATTCTTCCAGTGCAGAAATTTCGGGGAAGCTGTCTAGGGAAGGAGCGAGACGACAACTGAAGTTTTTTCCGCTGGACTTCTGAGCCAGGGCGGTGATTTTTTTCAGAGGTGCCAACTGCCTTCTGCACAGAAACCACTGCGCCACACTGGCAACTGTCAACAACCCGACAACCCAGAAAATCAACTGGACGAGTGACAATTGTGCCTCGAATGCTGCGTGAAGACGCGGACTCTGGCTCTTATACCAGATAAATCCGCCGACCGCAAAAATCAGGACCTCAATAAACAAGGTCCTGATAACAAAACGGGCAGGGAGAAACCAATATGACAACCTAGTTGCTCTCCTTCAGGACATAACCGACGCCACGAACCGTGTGGATCAGCTTTTTATCGAAATTCCGATCGACCTTCTTGCGCAGATAGTTGACATACACATCGATAATATTGGTAAAAGAATCGAAAGTGTAGTCCCACACATGCTCTGCAATCATTGTCCGGGTCAGAACCTGGTTGGCGTTGCGGAGGAAATACTCAAGCAGTGCGTATTCCTTGGAAGTCAGATCGATTTCTATGTTGTCACGCCAGACCCGATGGCTGACCGGATCAAGACGTAAATCGGCAAAAAACAGTTCAGCGCCACGATCCTGAGTTCCGCGACGGATCAGGGCCTTGACCCGTGCGACCAGTTCAGCAAAGGCGAAAGGCTTGGTCAAATAGTCATCACTGCCGACATCCAGCCCAGAGACGATATCCTCAACCGTGTCTTTTGCCGTCAGACAGAGAATCGGCGTTTCGATCTGCTTCTCCCTGATCTCCCTGATAGCGGCGAGGCCGTCTTTTTTCGGCAACATGACGTCCATCAGAATCAGGTCATAGGAGACACTTTCTGCCATCGTGACCCCTTCTTCCCCATCATGGGCAACATCCACCGTGAATTCTTCTTCCTCAAGCCCTCTCTGGATAAAGCTTGCAACTTTTTTCTCATCTTCCACAACAAGGATGCGCATGGTGTAACTCCTTTAACTCATTTAGTGAGCGTGGTCATCCCACACCGTTTTTATAGCAACTTAAGTTTCTGTAAAATCTCATTCGCTGTCTCTTCCACAGCTCGGGTCGAGACATCAATAATTGCCCAGCGTTGTCGGCGAAAAAGCCGCTTCGCCGCACGGATTTCCTCTTCAATCTGTTCATAGGCCGCGTAATCGCTCCGCGGATTCTGTTTGAGGTTGGCCAACCGCGCTGCTCTCAGTTCCAACAAGCGATGCGGTTCGATAATCAATCCGACGACCCGTGTTGGTTCAACCTCCAGCAATTCCGGCGGTGGATCAATCCCAAAAACAATCGGGACGTTCGCAACCTTCCAACCACGATGTGCCAGATAAATAGACACCGGTGTTTTGCTGGTTCGGGACACCCCTGCCAGGACGATGTCTGCCTTATGCAGGTTGCGACACTCCTGGCCGTCATCATGTTTTACGGTAAACTCAACCGCATCTATCCGCCGAAAGTAATCCTCATTCATCCCTCTGAGTAGCCCCGGCATCTCATTGGGAGAATGTCCGAGAAACTCAGAAAGACGCATCAGTAACGGCGACAACAGGTCGATGCAGGGGATACCAAGAGCATCGCATTCATGATAAACCAGCTGGGCAAGGTCCGCATTAACCATGGTGTAGACAACCAGGCCTCCGCTGGCCAGGGCCTGGTCAAGTGCCTCATAAACCTGATTTTTGCTCCGAACATTTGTGAAGCGACGCACGTTCACCGGCCGATCCCGGAATTGACTCAGTGCCGCAGACACCATATGTTCCGCTGTTTCGCCGGTCGCATCGGACAATAAAAAAACAGCTTGAGCTGCGACCATAATATATTCCTCATGAAAATAGTTATAACATCCTAACAAAGAGACTTCCTCTTCGCAAGGATTTAAAAGAAATTTTTAATAAAAAACTTTTCTTTACTCATATTTATCCGGAAAATAAGCTTTTTTGTTGCACGTCGTATAAGAGAAGAATCTATCATCATACCGATCTCACCTCAAATCCACTTCTTGTGTTGCATTCGAATCTTCTCTCTGTTAATAAATTTCCATGAATACAGAATGGATTTCCATAGAAATCAGCTCTCCAGCTACAGCTGTTGACCTGGTCTGCGCCTCCCTGGCCGAACTCGGCTGTGGTGGAACTGTGATCGAAGACGCACATCTCGATACATTCATCCCGCCGGACCCCGACCTGGACCCGGATACTATTTATCAACTTAAAGCGTACTTTGAAGAACCGGGCAATCCAGATGAACTGCTCCTGCAGATCAAAGATACCCTTGAGAACCTCACTGCCCTGACCCCATCCTGGCAGTTCACTATCGGCTCCGCAGCGTCAGTCAGGGAGGAGGATTGGGCTGAAAACTGGAAACAGAACTTTTCTGCCCAACGGGTCGGTAAGCACCTGGTCATTAAACCGAGTTGGGAGGAATTCTCCGCACAAAGTAGTGACCGAATCATTGAAATCGATCCGGGCATGGCCTTTGGAACGGGGACACATGGAACGACACTGCTCTGCCTCGAAACGATCGCCGAGCTATTTGACAAGGATAACCCACCTAAAAATCTGCTTGACGTCGGAACGGGATCCGGCATTCTGGCCCTCGGAGCGGCAGCCCTTGGCTGTCAGCAGATTCTGGCCTGCGATATTGATGAGAAAGCGTGTCAGGTTGCACAACAGAACATTGATGCCAACAACTACAGCGAACAGATCATCGTGACTGCTGAGCCACTGGAACAACTGAAAGGTCGCTTCGATCTGGTTGTTGCCAATATTCTTGCTGAAGAGAACGTTCGCCTGGGACAAGCACTGCTTAATCGACTGGCGCCGGGCGGGAAGCTGATCCTTTCAGGAATTTTGAGGGAAAAGGAAGAATTTGTTCGTCAGGGCTTTGCAGACTACCAGCTTCAATCATTCCCGACCCGCTATCAAGACGACTGGATCTGTCTCATCTATCAGAGCGAGTCCCCCTGAATGCGTCGCTTCTTTCTACCGGAGACAGCCTTTCAGCCTGCAACAACGGTTGAACTCTCCCCTGAGCTTCTTAAACATATTCGTAATGTCTTGCGTCTCAACGTTGGAGAGGACATTGAACTCCTCGACGGAAGTGGAACCATCGCCCGTTGCAGGCTGAACGCTCTTTCCACGAAATCCGGCACAGCACTGGTTCTGTCTACGCGCGTGGCCCCCTCGCCCCCCTTGATCATAGAACTGATTCAGGGGACCGCCAAAGGCGTAAAACTGGATATGGTTCTACAGAAGGGAACCGAATTGGGAGCCAGCCGCTTCATTCTCAGCGCAACAGAGCGTAGCATTGGCCGGCTAAAAGAAGAGCGCCTCACAGCCAAACTTGAGCGCTGGAAAAAAATCACCCAGGAAGCTGCCCGCCAGTGCCAGCAGACACATCTCCCCACTATCTCAGCCACATCATCACTAACAGAAGCGATAAACAACTGCCATGGGCAGCTAAAGTTGATGCTCTGGGAAGAGGAGACCCAACCATTGTCATTGGTCCTCCCTGATACCCCCCCAAAGGCGATCAGCGTTCTGGTAGGACCCGAGGGAGGACTAACCAGCGCAGAGGCCAATGTGGCTAAATCAGCGGGATTTAAAAGCGTACGGCTGGGCCCACGGATTCTCCGAACCGAAACCGCCGGGCTTGCGATAATTAGTATTTTACAATATCTTTATGGCGATATAGCCGCTGATATTAGTGAAGAATAATCCATCCGAAGAAAAGGGCCAGCCATGAGATGTCCAAAATGCGGGTTCAACAGCTTTGATCATCTGGATGCTTGTAAAAAATGTGGCAAGGATCTTACAGAACACAAAACCAGGTTCGGCATAAAAAGTATTCTTCTTTCAGAAATTTTCTCGACGAAGAAAGAACCCGCAACACCAGAGGAATCGGTAGATACGGATATCGCCATCGCTCCAGAACCGAAAGACACTCCGGATACCTCTGTAGAAGCGATGACAGAGGAGGCCAATGATCTCGGCTTTGATTTCACCATTGACAGCGAAGAGAACGAAGAGCCTGCCTTTTACGAGCAGCCTGAAGAGACGTCCATTGAGGACGATAGCCACGGAACCCTGTCTCCGCCAAGGAAGGGGGAGGAGGCCGTTACTTTCGTGGATGATGGCCTTGATGATCCGTCGGCATTTGACCTGGAGGAACCTAAAACATTTGAAACCGACATAGGTTTAACGGCGGACAGGAACGTTGAGGACCAAACATCGATCGAGACCGATTTGGGCCTGAATGAAAGGAGTGACGACTTCTCCTTTCCCGAAGAGACGTCAGAGTTGAAGGAGGACCCCGACCGCCCTTTTGACTGTAAGGAAGTTCTTCGGCCCGAAGGGCTTTCAATCACAAACGAAGAGAACACAATTTTAGACGGTGAGTTACAAGAAGAACTCTTTACAGGCAATGCGCCAGTATACCTGCCAGAGTCTCAAAGCGACGTGCCCCCCATGGAATCTCATGGGTCCTTTGGCGAGGGGAGATTCAGCACGTACTCTTTAGGCACTTCTGATGCTTTTGCGTTGGGGGAACTTCCTTCGGTAGAGCTCTCTGACTCTCAAAAAGAACGGGAAGCGGTACAAATACGGGGGGATAAGAGTCAATCGAGTGAAGAGGAGCAGGTTTTTGCTGAAACGGCCACCAGAACGCCTCCACCATTCGGACGCAGACTCAGCGCATTTCTTTGTGACATCATTCTGCTTGGGTTGGTCGGCTTCTGTTTTATCATGGTCGCTGAAACCGCACTCTCGGAGAACCCTGACGGTTTTTTCCCCTCTCTGAAGACCCTGATTGACCTTTCAATCCCCTATTTTCTGGTATTTTTCTGCCTGACCTTCGGCTACTTTACCCTGTTCCATTTTCTGGCGGGACAAACACCGGGGAAAATGATAACCAGTGTCCAGGTCGAAACAGTCGCAGGGGAAAGCCTTGTCTTTTCTCAAGCCTTTATGCGTAGCATCGGTGGACTGATCCAGACCCTGCCGGCCGGACTCGGCTATCTGAGTGTCCTGCTTAACAGCGAAGGGCGTGGCTGGAATGACAGGCTCGCAGGAACCCGGTTAATTGATCTGAAAAGCCTGGCCGAAGAAGAGAAGAACGAAGCATCAGGGCAACAGAAACCTATGGAAGCCTCTGCCGAAGCAGAAAAAGCCTGATCAAAAACCGCATAACTCTACTTAGCGCAAAGGTTCAGACACTAACCACCGGGAGGAATGTTTACCCCATCCGCAACCGGATAAAACTCTCAAGGTCCGCACAGCGCAGAAATTCGTTGTTCTCCAGTTCCCAACCGATGGTCGAGTTCGGCTGCGGGCCATAGTCGTGGCCAGGATAAACTTTCGTCTCCGGCGGCAGTTGCTTCAAACGCTGCAAACTGTCGTACAAATCCTCGACATTGCTGCCCGCCAGATCAGCGCGACCGCAACGGCTGACAAACAGGGTGTCGCCGGTAACGATGGCGTCGCCAGTGGAGAAGACCACGCCACCGGGGGTGTGACCGGGGGTGTGCAGCACGTCGATACTCCCTTGTCCTACGTTGATCACTGAACCATCGGCAAGCGGGATGTCGGCGTTTGGGAGATCTGCTTCATGTCCCGCCAGAGGGATGTCCGCCGCTTCCAGTACTTCGCGGTTTCCTGCGATATGATCCTGATGGCCGTGCGTATTGAGCAGGGCGATCAACTTCAGGCCACGACTGGCAACCTCATCCAGGGTGCGCTGCGGTTCTACGGAAGGATCGATTGCGACCGCTTCTTTTGATGATGGGCAGTAAATCAGATAGGAAAAGTTATCGACTCGGGACAAAGGAATCTGCACAACTTCCAGTTCAGCTACCATTCCGGAATCTCCTCCTGCCCTATCAGGCAAATTTCAGCATTAATGATTTTGAAGCGCTGGCCGGTTTTACGGACCAACCACTCATCCCCCTCTTCAGGAGGAAGTGGAAACTCCCGGCTCCCCAGGTAGAGATCCTCTCCCCCGATCATACCCCACCACTCCAGCGCTCCCGTCTGCCAGATTTTAGTTTCCAAACCGTATGCCATATAATCTCTCCAGATTCATTAAATTCTTTGTTGTGGGCTACTCTTCAGTACGTTTATAGTAACAAACAGGGAAAGTAAACAACAACCCGTGGGAGCATAAAATGAAATTCACCAAAATGCACGGAGCCGGGAACGATTACGTCTATATCAATGGCTTTGAGGAACAGGTTGGCGATCTGCCCGAATTGGCGCGCAGGGTCAGCAATCGCAACTTTGGTGTCGGCTCTGACGGTCTGATTGTGATTCTGCCCTCCGAGCAGGCGGATTTGCGGATGCGGATGTTCAACGCTGACGGAAGCGAGGCGGAGATGTGCGGCAACGGAATCCGCTGCGTAGCAAAATATGCTTACGACCACGAACTGGTTACTCAGCGAGAAGTCAGGGTTGAAACCGGAGCCGGCATCCTGACCCTGCAACTTTTTCCGGGGATCGACGGCAAGATCGCCAGAGTCCGGGTCGATATGGGAAAACCAGCTCTCAACCGTGGTGATATCCCGATGAGAGGGCCCGCAGCAGAGCCCGCTCAAAATCTGATAATAACAGTGGCAGATAAGACCTTTGAAGCGACCTGCGTTTCCATGGGTAACCCGCACTGCATAATCTTCGTCGACAATGTGACGGACTTCCCCCTTGACCATTATGGTCCGCTGATTGAAAACCACCCCTGGTTCCCTAATCGCATCAACGTGGAATTCGTTCAGGTCGTCTCCCCCACCGAAGTCATCCAGCGCACCTGGGAGCGGGGCGCGGGAGAGACCCTCGCTTGTGGAACCGGCGCGTCAGCAGTGACCGTCGCCGGTGTTCTCACGGGCCGTACCGAAAGAAAAATCATCAACCATCTGCTCGGGGGCGACCTGGACCTGGAGTGGAGTGAAGACGGCTCAGTTTTCAAAACCGGACCCGCTGTAGAAGTATTTACCGGTGTTTTCGATCCCTGCTAGGAATATTTAATGGACGCCATACTTTTCGATCTCGACAACACCCTCTACCCGGCCGACAAGAACCTTTTTTCCCTGATCGATGTACGGATCAATCGTTATATGGAGGAGATTGTCGCTATTCATCCGGATGAGGTTGACGGCCTGCGTAGACAATACTGGAGTCAATATGGCACCACTCTGCAGGGACTGATACACCATCATGTCATCGATCCTGAAGACTACCTTGACTATGTCCACGCCATCGAAATCGATCAGCTGTTATCCCATGACACTGCGCTGCAGGAGACCCTGCGCCAACTGGACATCCCCTGCTTTGTCTTCACCAACGGCTCCAGTGGTCACGCCAGAAACGTCGTAAAAGCCCTCGGGATAGAGGACCTGTTTGCCGGCATCTTTGACATCCGAGTCGCCGACTATGTGCCGAAACCAAACCTCGCACCCTACCAGAAGGTCTTGCAAACCCTCGGAGTTTCAGGGAATCGCTGTGTAATGGTAGAAGATTCATGCGACAACCTGAGAACAGCCAAACACCTCGGGATGAAGACCGTTCTGATCGGTCCGGAGCAGTCCCACAGCTTTATAGATGCCCACCTGGTCCGCTCCGCTGATATCACACCGGTACTGGACGCCTGGATAGCAGAAAGCAGGAGACCATGACCAACAAAACCCGACTCCGCCTCGGAACCCACGTCTCCATTGCGGGAGGTCTCTATAAGGCCTTTTCCCGCGGGGAGAAGGTTGACTGTACCGCCATTCAGGTGTTCACCAAAAATGCCAATCGGTGGCAGACGAAACCATTACGTCAGAACGAGATTGATGCTTTTAAGGACGCCCGTCAGAAAAGCTCTATCGACTGGGTTGCCGCTCACGACAGCTACCTGATCAACCTGGCGAGCCCTGAAGCGGAGAAACGACTACGCTCCATTGAGGCATTCATTGTTGAAGTTGAACGCTGCGCTGCTCTCGGAATCGAGTTTCTGGTCATGCACCCGGGCGCCCACATGGGCAATGGTATCGATAACGGACTGAACCTGCTGGCTGAAAGCTTCCGTTCCATAGTCAAAGAAGTCTCCGGCGAAGTCACCGTGCTGCTGGAAAACACTGCCGGACAAGGGACCTGCCTGGGAGACCGTTTCGAACATCTGGCTACGGTCTTGGATAAAATCCCTGAAGGCAAATTCGGCGTCTGTCTTGATACTTGTCATGCTTTCGCCGCCGGTTATGATCTGTCGAATGCAGAAGGTTATCGAACCACCATGGATGAATTTGACCGGTTGATCGGCTTCGAGAAGCTACAACTGATTCACGCCAACGACAGTAAAAAACCTCTCGGCTCACAGGTTGACCGCCATCAACATATCGGCAAGGGCGAAATAGGACCAGAAGGCTTTGCCGCAATGATGCAGGATTCACGGCTGCAGCGGGTGCCTAAGATTATCGAGTTGCCGCCCGGTGACAATAATTGCTTCGATCTGGAGAATTTGGGGATGTTGAGAAAGATGGCCGGAGATCAGGGTTAAAAAAACCGCATCAACCTGAGGGAAGGAAACCATATGCGTGCAGTCCTGCAACGCGTCAGCAGCGCCAGCGTCACTGTCGACAATGAAACCATCGGACAGATCGACAACGGATTGTTGGTCCTGCTCGGCGTCGAACAGGGGGATACTCCCGATGAGGCGCGCACCCTGGCAGAAAAAACCGCTTACTTGAGAATTTTCGAAGACAGCGAAGGCAAGATGAACCTGTCGGTCCAGGACGTCAGCGGCGCGGTGCTGGCCATCTCCCAGTTCACCCTGTTAGCCGACTGCCGCAAAGGTCGCCGGCCAGGATTCACCCAGGCTGCATTGCCGGAACTGGCCGAGCCACTCTACGAAAGCTACGTGGAAGCACTCAGAAAATTAGACCTGAAAGTCGAGACCGGGAGATTCCAGGCCGATATGAAGGTGACACTGATCAATGACGGGCCGCTGACCATGCTGCTCGATAGCCGGAAGTGTTTTTAACCAGGGCAATATTCAAGTTTTCGAAAAATTTTCAGTGAAGTGCTGAAAAGCTTCTAACAACAAGAGTCGAAACCGACCACAAACAAGCCTCCTCCGGTGTTTTGTCCAGAAGAGGCTTTCATCTCGGAAGATAGGCCTATTTGCTCTCTTCGACCAGATAATCGACAGCAGCCTTAACCTCATCATCCGTCAGTGATTTATGGCCACCCTTGGCGGGCATGCTGCCTTTGCCATTGATGGCGCTTGCATACATATGGTCCATCCCCTTTGCAATATGTGGCTCCCAGGCCTTTTTATCTCCCAGGACCGGTGCTCCCGCCACGCCACTTTTATGGCATGAGGCACAGGCTTTCTCATAGACCTCTTTGCCGTTGGATTGACCGAAAGCTGTCCAGGGGAGTAAAAGCGCGACAATCAGGACTGTGAAAATGATCGATTTCATAATTCCTCCAGTTAGAGATTCTGATACTGTTAATATGCGGCCGATGTCTCAAACAAGACAGTTATTCACTGTTTGGTCGGCGCTGACTTTTCACTGAAACTACCTGCGTGAAGACTTTGCAGCGCGCTCAGGATTTCAGGGAGAACATTGGGAGGACCTCCACCCATATTTTCTTCTTCGGCGACCGCCAACTCTCTCGCATCATACTCCCAGCGTCGCAGGATGTTAATTTTCTGGTCCAGGGTCAGTGAATTGTCAACCAGAACATCTTCCGGCCTGTCGAAGACACTGCCTGGGTCCAGCATTGCTTTTTTAATATCCATAACTTTTCCATTTATGAATTCGCAGCCACTCTCTCGCCGATGATTGATCAGCGAACCTCAACGAACTGCTCTGCCGGAACCTATAAATTTCTTGCCGTTGTTTCCCGGTAAATCTCTTTACTCAAAAGATCAGAACACAAGGACCACAAAGAATGGATCCATTATCGTCCCGATGGCTTCCCATAACCAATTTGCCGGGAAACAGTGACGCCTTATTTGAACGGTAGCACAGATAATCTGATGTGCAAATTTTCACGAACCAGAATCTCAATGCGTAAATTTTGAGGACATGAGGCTGGCTTCACACAATGGACTTTTGAGCTGATCTGTGCGAAGGATTTCCTCATGCCTGGCTCAATTATAGCTTGACCCTTTCTTCCTGCAGCGACTGAGGGAGCGGCAGCTTATTGCGATGATGGGGCAACGCCGGGCACTGATTTTTCATCTGTTACGAACTGGCTGTACTTGAAAGGCTTGCTGTTTTCGCCAAAGTAAAGCGATCGGTGCGGGTAGGGAATTTCAATGTTGTGTTCATCGAAGGCGAACTTGATGCGTCGCAGGAATTCACGGCCGACCTCCCATTGCCGGATCGGCCTGGTCTTGATGCGCCCTTTGATGACAACAGCAGAATCGGCGAATTTGTCCACGCCAAAAATCTCCGGGAGCTCCAGCATGAGATGGCCGAAAGTTTCATCATCGTACATTGACTGTCCGACCTGCTGCATGACCTCGATCACTTGATCGGTATTCTCTTTGTAAGCCACTCCAATCTCAAAAACGCTCGCCGACCACTCGTTGGTCAGGTTGCTCAAGGTTTCAATCACGCCATTCGGAAAAATGTGCACGACGCCGCCAAGATCTCGCAGCACGGTCGTGCGAAAGCTGATTTTTTCGACCAGACCTCCGGTGCCATTAATAATAGCCACATCGCCGACCCGAATCTGGTTTTCCAGGATAATAAAGAATCCGGAAATAATATCGCGTACCAAATTCTGTGCCCCGAAACCGACTGCCAAACCGACGATCCCCGCACTGGCGATGATCGGGCCGATCTCCACGCCAAACTCTTTAAGGACCACCAGACCAACCGTGAGCCACAGTGCGAGGAAAACGGCCTGCCTGATCAGCCGAATGATGGTTTCGATACGTTTTTCCGATTCGCTTGGCGGTTCGCCTTTTTCGGCACTTTTTTCCAGCAACCGTTTTTCAAAGGACTGAAGAAACTTTTGAAAAAATTTTGTTGCGATCCAGGCGAAGGCCAGAATCAACGTGACACGCATGCCGGTTTTGATAATCGTGTCCCACGTGAAAGAGGAAAACAGACTCTGAATTATATCCATGAAATATTCCTTAACGTTAAGCGTTCTGCTGACTATGCCCGGAGATCATCCTCTATGGAAATCCTCTGCAGAACGCCTGACAGTTCATTTTTGTAACAATGCAGCTTCACCACGCCAGTCTAGAAACCTCTCAGGTTGATCGCCCTGATGATTCTCCCCACGGCAATCGTATAAGCCGCCAGACGATAATTAAGCTGTTGTTCTCTTACTCTCTGCTGCACCTCAGACCAGGCCCGGGCCAGACGCTCCTCCAATTCTTCCAGGGTTCGCTCCTTGGTCCACTGATAGCGCTGTCGATTTTGAACCCACTCCAGGTAAGACACAGTCACTCCCCCGGAGTTAGCGAGGATGTCGGGGATAATACAGATACCCCGTGCGACCAGGGCGGCGTCCGCAGTGCAGGTCACCGGCATGTTTGCCGCCTCAACAATCATCTTCGCCTCGACCCTGCCGGCATTCTCCTCGTTAATGACACCACCGATCGCCGAGGGGATCAGGATATCGACCGGCAGCTCCAGCAACTCTTCGTTGCTGATCTGTTGGTAATCCCCGCTCAGCTCTGACAGCTTTCTCCTTTTTCCTTCATTGCGCCGCAGTTGCTGCAACAGCAGCTCGATATCGAGCCCCTCTTTATGATAGAGACCACAGCTCGAATCGGATACAGCAACAATTTTGGCACCCAGTTCAGCCAGTCGCTTTGCCGCGAAGCTGCCGACATTGCCGATACCCTGGATCGCAACCGAAGCCCCTTCCAGCTCGATTCCTTCCGCCTCGGCTGCCAGGGCGGTGATCTGCGCAACTCCGTACCCTGTTGCCTCCAGGCGTCCCTTCGCACCACCGAGTTCGATTGGCTTTCCGGTCACCACGTCCGGGATGAACCCCTTATGATGAGTAAAGGCATCAAGAATCCAGGCCATCTCTCGCGGTCCGGTCCCCATATCCGGAGCCGGGATGTCATGATCGGGTCCAATGAGCATCGCAAGCCGCTGCGTATAGCGTTTGGTCAGGGTTTCCAGCTCAGCCTCTGAGAGCTCGCCGGGGTCGCAATCGATGCCTCCCTTTGCGCCGCCAAACGGGAGATCGAGCAAGCTGGTTTTCCAGGTCATTATCTCACCGAGAGCAACAAAATGACCA
>DATFMC010000088.1:0-25480 GCA_035267105.1 Geopsychrobacteraceae bacterium | reverse complement strand
CGGACGGAAAATACGTCTGTGCAAATTTGAAAAACAAAATCTAAATTGCGGTGGTGGCCGTAACTTCGCGTCGACGCCGGTTATCATGAACCGTTAGGTGTAAACAGTGAAACGAATGAAATACATCTATTTATTAGTACTATTTTGTTTATCTTGTTCGGCCAATACCTATATTTATCCGAATGATCATAAAGTACAGGTAAGAGACGGAATATCCAAACAAGAAGCTGAGAAGGTATTTCAATTCGTTCGTGAATGGTTAGCTCAGCCGGGGAAAGATTATAAAACTGCTGATGTCGAGCTAAAGGATTTAGTGAGTATTTCAAATTGGGATACCCCTGGTATGCCCACAGAAGAAGACAAAAAGTGTGTTTACTCAGCGAATTTTAGCTATGGTGTTTTCGGCCGCGAGCTTTGTATAGGTATCGTAAACGGTTCATATAACGTTTTAAGCGAGGCAACGTGGTTCAAATAAACACACCTAACCAACTCAGCAAGCGGGACCTCCGTTCCGCTGTTTGTTTTAGCGGTGGGCGCTACGCTACCGCAAAAACAAACAGCTCCACTGCGGCTCCTTCTGCAGGGCGTTAACTGTATGGAAGAATCGATGGTGTCTCCGGGTGTGCTTGAAAAAGTAGGTCGCCTTATTTGGTGGCACGATTTATCTTTGCGAGCAGCTCGAAACATTAATTCGAATTACGGCTGGCCGATAGAGGGTTTCCCGAAGAAAATCAAATTGTCAGAAGAAGAGCTTTTGACCGCCTTCAATGATTACGGAAAAGATTGCCGAGATCCAAAACTCTTCATACTCGGCTTTAAAGATTCAATTCGAAACAATGCTATTTTCATGATGCTGGCTTTTTTACTGGCGATTTACTCTTTTGATGGAACGGTGCCAACTAAAGAGGTAAATGAAAATATTTTCGGTTGTTTTCTGGCACTTGCTGGCCTGTATTTCCTTTGGAAGCTGTACTCATTGTTTAAAGCGAGAAAACAGTTAACCAAAAACTGAAGCGGACTGGATTATTCGGCGGTGGTTCGCGTAAAGGTTTCTACTCAATTGAAAGTGTCCAGAGCAGCCGCTTAGCTCAGGCCGTTAGCAGGGAAACCAGACACTTAAGTTGACGCAAGAATCTTGGCGGCGCTGACCGCAGCCATGATGATGGTCGGCAAGTTAGCTTAACATTAAGCTAAAAAGGTTTGGGAAAGTGAGATGTTCATTATGATTAAACAAAACGAATCACCCTATGTCTCTCATGTTTTCGTCTGCACCAACGATCGTGCAGGTGAAATGAAATCATGTGCAGACGGTAATAGTCAGCTGATTAAATCGAAACTGAAAGACGTTGTTAACGAGAAAGGCTGGAAGGGGAAGGTTCGGATTTCTACTTCAGGATGTATGGGGCTTTGTGCCAATGGGCCAAATGTGATGATTTACCCACAAAAGAAATGGTTTTCTGAGGTTTCACCAGATAACGTGGATGAAATTGTATCAACCATTGAGCGTTTCATGGCAGATTCCTGATCTGAAACAGAGGCACAGTAAAATCGAGGCTGTAAAAAACGAAACCTTCCCAGATCCGCCCATCTCAACTGCTGTGACGATGGCTGTTGCAGTCCATCCCGGATCAATCGCTGCCGCAATAATCTCTCCAGGAAGGATGGTCCTGCCCGGGATCTATCTGTTCCGTCCTGTTGGCATAATTGTAGGTTGTCAGCAGCATTACTATCTCTTGCTGCAGGTTGGTCAAACAGCTTGTGACATGCTCCTTGCTGAACCCTCTTTCTCCCAGGGTTATGACCATCTCCATGACGACGATGCGACTGATCATCTGTCCCAACTCGGTCAGTTTGCGCTGTGGCAGCTGTGAATTAAGCTCAAAGTCAAGCATCTCCTTTAACCTGTCACTGGCATGGCGGGTCAAAGCATAGCTGCTCAGGTAGCGGAACAGGTTCTGCTCTTTCGCGACCTTCATCTGCTTGAGCAATGCTTCGGCAATCTGGATGTAGAGGATGTCGTTCGACCCTTCGAAAATTTGAAATGGTCGGTTATCAACGATGGCCCGACCGGCAAAGTGATCAAGCCGAAATCCTTTGGCACCAACCAGTTGCAGCAGTGATTGAGAGCTCTCCTGCATCAGATCTGTGATACAGGTTTTGACTGCATTGGCTTTCAGCCCATGGGTCGCCAGGTTGTTCTCAATCCCGGCACTTTCGCTGGTATTAACGCACATCGCCGAACAGATCGTGAACGCCGATTGGATTCTGGCCAGGCGGGCCTGAACCTGATCGTAACTCTGCAGCGCCCTGCCACCGATCAATCGCTCCCGGCAATGCCTGGTCGCTTCATCCAGGATTCGTTTGATGAAGCCGATTGCCATCGCCGGGAACTGCATGCGGCTGCGGTGTAACAGATCAAGCATCATCTTGATTCCCGTGCTCTGTGGGACCAGTCGATGGGTCGCAGGGATGGTGACATCGATCCGGTTCAGGCCGTAGGGAATCATATAGAGCCCGAGATTCTTGAACTTCTCCTCGACGATGATGCGTTGTCCTGGGGCATTCGCATCACAGATGAAGAAGTCGATGTCGCGCCCGAGTTCCTTCGATGGCATCTTCTGCCGCGCTGTGAGCAGCCAGTAATCGGCCCACCCTGTCAAACCGGCCCAATGTTTGGTTCCCTGTAGACGATAGTGGCCGTCCTGCTCCGCCCAGAAGCTCTTCATATGCAAGGCGTCGCTGCCGAAATCCGGCTCCGTGATCATCAGACCACCCATCTTCTTGTTCTGCACAAAATCCTTCAGGATCGTCTCCCGGGTCTCCGTCTGCGCATACTTGGTCACCGGTTGAATGAACAGCGCCCAGTTAATCCCGAAGATCAGTGCCAGAGAGAGTGAGTGGTAGGACGCCGCTTCGACGATGGCAATCCCTTCATCTATGTTCCCACCACGTCCGCCATACCTGGTGGGGATGAAGGTCGAAAACGGACTGCAGGCCATGATATCGCGCATCACATACGGAGGCAGTCCGCGTTCAGTGCTCAGTTGATCAAGCTCTTCGCGACGCTTAAAGACGTTTTCCAGCGTTGACTCAAAGGTCTGCAGGTACTCGGAAAAAGGAGTGGAGCTGTCGACCTGCTCAGGTCTGAAGGGAGTGTTTGTATTTTTTACAGGTTTCATTGATACCGTTCCTGAAAGAAGAGTGAAAGAAGGGCTCTGACATTCAATTGTAGCGTTGATTCCATGATCTACAAGAGTCTGGAATCTGGATAACTCTCAAGCGAACGGTCAGAAAACTGCGTAACCAGCAAGACTATAGGGCGTCCTGAAGTCCTTGTCGGTGACTCATCGGTTTACTTGGCTCAGAAGGGACTTACCCCTTGCATGGTGTTCCGTTTGCGACTATAGTCGGCGTCTTTTTCTCAATTTACAGGAGTCCTATGTTCGAATTTATTGCCAGAAAAACCGCCAGTTTTAAAGATGATGTCCTTTCAGGTGTGACCGTCGCCCTGGCCCTGGTGCCGGAAGCGGTTGCCTTCTCTTTTGTCGCCGGAGTCGACCCTTTAGTTGGTCTCTATGCTGCTTTTATTGTTGGTCTGATTACTGCCGTCGCTGGTGGACGACCGGGGATGATCTCTGGTGCGACCGGCGCTTTGGCGGTTGTGATGGTCAGCCTGGTCGCTGATCATGGAGTTGAGTACCTGTTTGCCGCAGTCGTGCTGATGGGGATAATACAGATCGGTGCCGGGGTGATGCGATTGGGGAAATTTGTTCGGTTGATTCCGCATCCGGTGATGCTCGGTTTTGTAAACGGTCTGGCCATCGTTATCTTTCTCGCTCAACTTGGACAGTTCAAAGTGGTCAATGATGCAGGCGCCGTGCAGTGGCTGCAGGGAACACGGCTCTACCTGATGCTCGGAATGGTTCTGTTGACCATGTTGATTATCCACTTTCTGCCCAAACTGACCCGCGCAATCCCTTCGTCTCTGGTGGCGATTGTGGTGGTGACCGCCATAGCCCACGGCATGAACCTGGATATTCGCATGGTTGGCGATCTGGCTTCCTTGGCGGGCGGCTTACCGCAGTTTCACCTGCCGCTGGTCCCGCTGACTCTTGATAATATCCTGATCATCCTGCCTTATTCGGTGATTCTGGCTGCTATCGGCCTGATCGAGTCGTTGATGACCATGACCCTGGTCGATGAGCTTACAGAGACTCGAGGTCGCGGCAACAAGGAATGTATCGGTCAGGGTGTAGCCAACGTGGTCACGGGATTCTTCGGCGGAATGGGCGGCTGCGCAATGATCGGGCAGAGCATCATCAATATCAGTTCCGGCGGACGAGGCCGACTCTCCGGCATTACTGCTGCGCTCAGTCTGCTGGCCTTTATTGTTTTAGCTCCTGGTTTGATCGAGATGATTCCGCTTGCGGCCCTGGTCGGGGTTATGTTCATGGTGGTCATCGGTACCTTCGCCTGGTCAAGTTTACGTATTCTGAATAAAATCCCGCGCAGTGATGCTTTGGTGCTGATTCTGGTTTCGGGTGTCACTGTCGTTTCCGACCTGGCGGTGGCCGTGGCCGTCGGGGTTGTGGTGTCAGCGCTGGTATTTGCCTGGGAAAGTGCCAAGCGCGTCAACTCAGCCTGCAGCATCGATGCTCACGGGGCGAAAATATATAAACTGAGCGGCCAGTTGTTTTTTGGCTCAATTCGCAGCTTTTATGACCAGTTCACCCCGCATGATGATCCGGATCAGGTGGTCATCGATTTCAGTGCTTCACGCGTCTGTGATCATTCGGGACTCGAAGCAATCAGCAGCCTGACTGAACGGTATTTGAACCAGGGCAAGAAACTGCGCCTTAAGGGACTGAGCGAGGAATGCCGGACCTTACTCACTAATGCCGGAAGTATGATCGAAGTCAATCTGGAGGATCCACGTTACCGGGTGGCAACGGATAAACTGGCATAACATCAGCAACATAATCGCGCTACAAGCGGGGACTTCCTGGACAGGAGGTCCCCGCTTTGCGTTGAAGAAGGACTGATGCGTCTCTTTATTCTCACCAGAATTTAAGTGTTCGTACCCCCTGATCGTTAATCTTCCCGTTTCTCTGGAAATATGGTTTAAAGGTGATAATTCTGACCAGCTTTGTTAATATTTATTTCCAGTACATTCAAAGACTTATAAACTTGTGACAAAGGGGTCGTCATGACGGGAAAAAAGCTGTTGTTGCAGGCGTTAAAGGATAAAGGCGTCAAGTTTATTTTTGGGTATACCGGTGGTGCCATCATGCCGATTTTTGATGAGATGGATAAGCTGGGGGATTTCCATTTCATCATGGCCCGGCATGAGCAGGGTGCTGCTTTTATGGCGCAGGGGATTTCGCGGGCGTCCCTGTCAACCAATCGGCAACAGATCGGTGTTTGCATGACAACTTCGGGACCGGGGGCGATGAACCTGGCAACCGGGATTGCCGATGCATACATGGATTCGGTGCCAATGCTGGCTGTCACCGGGCAGGTCGCGACCGGGGTGATTGCGACCGACGCTTTTCAGGAGAGCGATGTGGTCGGGGTGATGATGCCGATCTGTAAACAGACCTATATGCCTCTTAGTGCAGAAGAGGTCGAAGAGACCGTCCATGAGGCGTTCTACGTCGCGACCACCGGTCGGGGTGGGCCGGTGGTGCTCGATATCCCCAAAGACGTACAGAACCAGTTGGTCGCGGACGAATATCGATTTGATGCGCAGAGTTTTCGTCCGAAACTCCCCGGATTCTTCTATCACCCCACACCGGAGCGTGAACCTCTGCAACGGGCAATTGACCTGATTAACCGCAGTGAGCGACCGGTGATGTTCTGCGGTCACGGGGTCATCAACAGCAACGCCGGAAAACTGCTGAAGCAATTCGCAGAAAAGGTCAATATCCCGATTGCGTTTACCCTGCATGGCCTTTCAGCCGTTCCCGCGGATCATCCCTTGAGCCTCGGGATGATGGGGATGCACGGGACCGTTGAGGCCAACCGCGCGATCAAGGATGCAGACCTGCTGATCTCCTTCGGCATGCGTTTTGATGATCGGGTCACCGGTAGGCTGAACGAGTATGCGCAGAACGCGGATGTGATCCATGTCGAAATCGACCCGTCTGAAATCGACAAGAATGTTTCCACCACGGTCGCTATCAACGCCGATGTCTACCGGACCCTGCATGTTTTGCTCGGTGATCCGATGCTGTCCTTTAAGCCCCGGCGGCGTTGGTTCGAGACGATCGACTCTTTCAGGCAGGTGATGGCGGAAGACCTGGCGAAAGAGATCGAAGGCTGCGTCGGCGACGACGGCAAGCTGTTGATGAAATCGATTGTCCATCAGCTCTCTGAATTGACCGGTGGCAAGGATCTGATTGTCCCTGATGTCGGACAACACCAGATGATGGCGGCCCGTTTTTACAATTACCAGACTGAAAACAGCTGGTTTGCCTCTGGCGGCGCCGGAACCATGGGGGCATCTCTGCCGATGGCGATCGGGGTCAAGCTTGCCCGACCCGACGAGCGGGTCTGGTCGATCAGCGGAGACGGCGGATTCCAGATGAACATTCAGGAGCTGGGCACCATCATGGAGCAGCAGCTTGATGTTAAGATTATCCTGCTCAATAACGGATATCTCGGCATGGTGCGCCAGTGGCAGACGCTGTTCTTCGACGGGCGCTACGCCGGCACACCGATGCAGAGTCCTGATTTCGGCCTGATCGCCAAGGCTTACGGTATCCCGTACGTCAAGGTTGAAACTGCGGAGGAGGTGACACCGGCGCTGCAGCAGGCCATTGACCAGAAAGGGGCGATCGTTATTGAATTTATCTGTGATCCGTCCGAAGTGATCTTGCCGATGGTTCCATCGGGTGGCGGGTTCGAGGATATGATCGTTAAACGTCCCGGAGTGCATCTGCCGGAAACCAGTGACAGTGAGGGAGAAGAATCATGAAACGCCGAGCCATCTTGGCCTTTATGCTGGACCGCCCCGGAGTGCTCAATAAGGTATCGATGTTGATCCGGAAGAAGATGTATAATGTTGACACCCTGACGGTCTGCTCTTCGCGAATCGAAGGGATCAGCCGGATGACCATCACCCTGCAGGAGGATGATGAGGCAAAAGTCAATCAGGTGATCAAGCAGTTGGAAAAATTCACCGAGGTGGTTTCGGTGAAGGAGCTTGACACCGACCACAGCTATTGGCGTGAGGTCGCGATCGTCAAGCTGGAGGTCGATGCGGCACACCTTGAGTCGTTCCACGGACGTTACAATTTTGAAGTGCTCGATCAGAAAAGCGAAGATATCCATATTCTTCAGGTGGCTGGTTCAACCCGTCGGATCGACACTTTTCTCGATGAGGTCGGACAGGAACACGTCATAGAGATCGCTCGGACCGGGGTGACTGCCCTGGAGAAGTAGCGGAGGAGAGGATGAAAAGACGCAGTGGTGCAATTACCGGGCAACGTGATGCAGGAAACTGGATTGAACGGACCGCTGCGCGCACGATGCTGAGAGCTGTCCGTTTCAGTGACGAGGACTTCGACAAGCCACTGATCGCTCTGGCGGTTCCCTACACCAACGGGACCCCCTGTAACGATCATATTCGCGAACTTGGCGATCTGTTGCAGACAGAAATCGATGCGGCTGGTGGCAAGGCGATTATCTTCGGCACGCCGGTCGTTTCCGATGGGATCTCCATGGGAACCGAAGCGATGAAATATTCGCTGGTCAGCCGCGAGGTGATTGCAGATGCGATCGAACTGATGACCGAAGGCTACCGGGTTGACGCTGTCGTCACCCTGTCCGGTTGCGATAAAACCATCCCCGCTGCATTGATGCCGATTGCGCGGAATAATTTGGTGGGGCTAACCCTCTACGGGGGCAGTATTCTGCCCGGACAACATCGTGGCGAGGAGTTGAATATCGTCAGCGCCTTCGAGGGGATCGGGGCTCATGCTGCCGGCAAGATCGATGATCACCTTTTACACGATATTGAATGCCACGCTTGCCCCGGTGCCGGATCCTGCGGTGGGATGTACACCGCGAACACCATGGCAGCCGCCATTGAGGCGATGGGGATGAGTCTGCCCGGATCGTCTTCTAATATGGCTGTTGATCAGCAGAACCGCATCTCCACCGATAAGCGTCATGATGCGATTCGTACGGCCCGTGCGGTCATCGATCTTCTCGCGCGGGGAGTCACGGCCAGGGAGATCATGACACGCAAAGCGTTTGAGAACGGACTGACCGTTGCCTGGGCTCTCGGAGGATCAACCAACGCGGTGCTGCATCTGCTGGCTCTGGCAAAAGAGGCGGATGTTGCCCTGACTCTGGCTGACATCTCGGCCATCACGCAAAAAGTACCACTGCTCGGGAATTTCAAACCGTTTGGTCGTTACCTGATGAATGATCTCCATGGTCTCGGTGGGGTGCCGATGGTGATGAAGGCGTTACTCGATGCCGGGTTCCTGCACGGAGATTGTTTGACCGTGACTGGCAAAACTGTGGCTGAAAACCTGGCTTCAGCTCCTTGCCTGCCCGCCGCTCAGGACATCGTCTTTCCTGCAGCATCCCCCTACGCGCCCGCAGGGACTCATATCCGCATCCTGTACGGCAATCTGGCCGGGGAGGGATGCGTCCTCAAACAGAGCGGCAAATCTCTGCAGACAATGCGTGGACCGGCACGGGTTTTCAACCGCGAAGAGGATGCTCTCGCGGCAATTCTCGATAGTCGTATCAATCCTGGAGATGTCATCGTCATTCGCTATGAAGGGCCGAAAGGGGGGCCGGGAATGCGCGAAATGCTGTCCCCTTCAGCAGCGCTGATGGGCGCGGGGTTGGGCGACAGCGTGGCTTTGATTACCGATGGCCGATTTTCGGGCGGGACCCATGGCATCATGATCGGGCATATCGCTCCCGAGGCTCAGGTTGGGGGAGCCATCGCCCTGATTGGTGAAGGGGATCAGATTGAAATCGATTTGGAGAAAGATGAGTTAACGTTACTCGTTTCAAGCCCGGAGATGGAATTGAGACGGCAGAACTGGCTGGCGCCGGAGAGTGCCTATCCCAGGGGGGTTCTGTCCAAATATGCGCGATTGGTCTCATCGGCGGCCAAAGGGGCAGTGACGAGCTGACTGTGCTTTCCGTTTTTTACGCATGGCATGACCGGTGTTGTGAAAGGTTGCTGCTCCCGGCTCTGTCCTGTCAGTTCGTCGTCTGACGGGTATTGTCGTCTTCGTTCACCTTGACATCTCTCTGCTTTTATTAGACAAATAGAGATCTTTTTTAATGTTTTCTGGTTAAGCTCACAATATCGTGATGTCTGTGATAGCATATTTTGTTGAATATGAGGGGCCATGCTTGGGTCAGTTGATTCATCTATAGAGCCTCCCGGTCCGAGAATCTGGGCTATCGGGGGAGGTAAGGGCGGGGTCGGGAAGTCGGTCATCAGTACCGGCATCGCCATGACTCTGGCCAGGCAGGGGCAACGTTGCATTATGGTCGATGCTGATCTTGGTGGCGCCAACCTGCACACCTTCCTCGGGATGAGTCATCCCAAGGGGTCCCTCAGTGACCTGTTTCTGAAAAAAGTCACCGATCTGGAAGAAATTCTCCAGCCCAGTTCTTTCGATAACCTCTCCCTGATCAGCGGCGCCAGGGCGATGCTCGACATGGCCAACCTGAACTATCTACAGAAGCTGAAGATGATTCGTCAGATATTCTCCTTGAAAGCGGATCATATCTTTATCGATCTCGGTGCGGGCAGCTCCTACAATGTTCTCGATTTTTTTATCGCCGCACATGATGGCCTGATGGTGGTTATGCCGACTCCGACATCGATAGAAAATGCATACCATTTTCTGCGGGCGGTTTACTTTCGCAAGCTACGCAAGGTCGTTCGTGACCTTAAGGCTGAACAGCTGGTCGATACTGCTCTGAGTGACAAAGTCAAAAGCGGAGTGCGCTCTCCGCGCGAGCTGATGCTCGATCTGTTATGTCGCGACAATGTCGTGGGTAAGAAGATCAATCAAACGATGAAAAATTTCAGCCCGCAGTTGATCATAAATCAAGCTCAGTTGATCGAGGGGCGTGAGCTGGGGAGGGACATCGTTCTTGCTTGCCGTGAGTTTTTTGGCATCGACGTCACTCTGTCCGGTATTGTCCGGACCGATGACCGGGTGTTGACGTCTCTCAAGGCTCAAAGGCCGGTTCTGGACATGTTTCCTAACTGTTTTTTCGCAGAGGACATCCGCAGTATTGTGCAGCAGTCAACCTACGAGCAGAAGGCATGAGCAATGGATGACAGCTCGGTTCAGAAGAGCTTTGAACGCTTAGGTCTGCCATCTGACGCCAGTATGCTCGAGATTGAGCAGTCTTTTCGAGAGCTGCGAAATCTCTACAGAAAGAAATCTCTGGCGACCTATTCCTTGATGGATGAAGAGGAGAGTCAGGAAAAGCTGTCATCGCTGCAGGAGGCTTATGATCAGATTCTGCAGGCTCGCCAGTCTGTCTCTTCCAATGACAAGAGCAAGAGCGCCCCTGAAGTCAGTGTTGCAACTCCTGCAGCAGAGTCGCGCGTTGTGGTCGTTGATGCCGATCCCTCGCAGAATCCCGGACTTTTTTTGCAGCAGATGCGCGAGGCACAGGGCCTGAGCCTGAGAGATGTGGCGGATTGGACCAAGGTCAGTACAACTTATCTGCAGAGCATCGAACAGCAGAAATTTGACAGTCTTCCTGCCCCGGTATATGTCCGCGGGTTTTTGAAATCGTACTGCCAGAGAGTTAAACTTGCGGAAGCAAGGTTAGTGATCGACTCTTTTATGGATTTGTTTCAAAGCAGGTAGCGACTTTTTTCGATGGGAAGAGCGCAAAGAAGGCCGGGCACACGAAGTGTCCGGCCTTCTTTGTATGAATTCAGTTTGCTGAGATTACAAGCTGCGAAATGCCTTGCTGGCAGCCTCGATAGTTTTGTCGAGATCTTCTGTGGAGTGCGCCGCGCTCATAAATCCGGACTCGTATTGACTCGGGGCCAGGTTGACTCCGTCTTCAAGCATCGAGCGGAAGAACTTGGCGAAAATCTGCGGAGTCTCCGGTTTGACATCGGCAAAATTGACCACTTCTTCAGCCTGGAAGTAGGTGCAGAACATTCCGCCAACCCGTTGCAGGGCGGTTGCGACGCCTGCGGCACTGGCTGCTTCGCTCAGGCCTTTGCACAGATATGCACTCTTTTCTTCGATAATGTCATAAAACCCTTCTTCCTTGATCAGGTTGAGGGTCGCAATTCCTGCGCTCATGGCCAGCGGGTTGCCGGAGAGCGTTCCGGCCTGGTAGACGCCGCCATCGGGGGAGAGATGCTCCATGATCTCTTTCTTGCCACCGAAAGCGCCAACCGGAAGTCCGCCGCCGATAATCTTGCCGAGCGTTACCAGGTCACCGCGCACGCCGAAACGTTCTTGAGCGCCGCCGTAAGCGACGCGGAAACCGGTCATGACCTCATCGATAATCAGCACAATCCCTTCGGCATCGCAGAGTGCGCGCAATCCTTCGAGGAAGCCGGCCTTCGGTGGCACACAGCCCATGTTCCCGGCAATCGGTTCGAGGATGATGCAGGCAACTTCGCCCTTGTTGGCGGCGACGATCGCTTTGGCGTCTTCCAGGTCGTTGTAGACGGCGGTGAGGGTGTGCTTGGCAAAGTCAGCCGGAACACCGGGAGAGGTGGGAACGCCGAAGGTGGCGAGACCGGAACCGGCCTTGACCAGTAAACTGTCGGCATGGCCGTGGTAGCAGCCGTCGAACTTAAGGATTTTATCACGCCCGGTGTAGCCACGTGCCAAGCGGATGGCGCTCATGGTCGCTTCGGTTCCCGAAGAGACCATGCGGATCTTTTCAATGTTGGGATAGGCATCGCAGACCATTTCGGCGAGGACAATCTCTTTTTCGGTCGGTGCGCCGAACGAGGCACCGTTGGCAGCGGTCTGCTGGATCGCTTCAACGATTTTCGGATGACAGTGACCGAGAATCATCGGACCCCAGGAGCCAACGTAATCAATATACTGGTTGTCATCAGCGTCATATATATAGGCGCCTTTTGCACGACTGATAAAAATCGGATTGCATCCGACAGATTTAAATGCGCGGACAGGACTGTTAACACCGCCGGGGATCGTTTTTTTTGCTTCGGAAAAAAGTTTTTCAGATTGCTGGTGGTTCATGTTGAGACTCCTTTGTGCGACTATGTCGGATACGTATCGTGTTTCACCTGGATCGACACCGGAAAAGTTATATTGCGTAGATTAATAACACCTTGCGCCTAGAAAAAAAAGGCCTGTCTTCCCCTGTGACCTGCTCTTGTTGCAAAAAAATATTTTTTTGACCTCAGTCAATGAGACGTTTTCGTTATTCAGGTAACTTCACTCAAAACTAACGAGAAAACGATAATCGTTCAGAAATCATAAAACAATAAGGAGAACAGCATGGCAATACGTGAAATGGTCAAGATTGATGAAGAAAAATGCAACGGCTGCGGACTCTGTGTTCCGTCCTGTGCCGAAGGTGCCATTCAGATTATTGATGGCAAGGCTCGTCTGGTTGCGGATAACCTCTGTGATGGACTGGGGGCCTGTCTCGGCGATTGCCCGGAAGGTGCGATCACCATTGAAAAGCGTGATGCTGACGAGTTCGACGAGGAAGCCGTTACTCAGCGCCTGAAAGAGATCGGCCGCGACCCGCAGCCACACAGTCATGCCCCTGCGGCAGCTGCTCACGGCGGCGGTTGCCCCTCGGCTCAGGTCAAGACTTTTGCCGCTCCTTCTCAAGGCGGTGGCTGTCCCTCGTCTCGTTTGATGGGCTTCGAAACAAAGCCCGCTGCCGAGACCAGCGACGCTGGGCAGCGCCCTTCTGAACTGCGCCAGTGGCCGGTACAGATGCATCTGGTGCCGCCGACTGCCCCGTTCCTTGAAAATGCCGAAGTTCTGCTGGCTGCCGATTGTGTCCCGTTTGCATATGCCGATTTCCATAAGGATATGCTGAAAGACAAGGCGCTGTTGATCGGCTGCCCCAAGTTGGATGATGGGCAGGCGTATCTGCAGAAACTGACAGAGATGCTGCAGCACGGCAGCATTCGGAAATTGAGCGTTGCTGTGATGGAAGTGCCCTGTTGCTCTGGTCTGGTTGCACTCTCACGTCAGGCTTTGGCAGCAAGTGGCAAGAATATCCCGCTCGAAATCATTACTGTTGGCATTAAAGGCAACATCAAAGAGTAGAAAGATAAATAATCACTATTCCTGCTTCCTTGATTCAGGCCGCCGGATAACCGGCGGCCTTTTTTGTGGCTGGTCCATTAGTGGTAGCTGAGGCGGAAACCTGCGAGCACTGAATGGAAGGTCAAGAGCTTTCGTCTAAAATCTGCATCACGGTGTCTTCGTGAGACGGATTTATTCTCTTCTTTGTTTGACGCTGATTGAACCGGCTATTCGAGTATGCTAGCTTGCAGCATTGCCAATAACAAAGGTCCTTTTTTTTCCTGTTTCTTCTCCTGAACAAGGTTGAACGTTGAAAAAAGAACGTCTTGATAAACTCCTGGTTGATCAGGGGCTGGCGCAATCCCGGGAGCGTGCCAGGGCTTTGATCCTGGCAGGAAAGGTGATTGTCGCAGACCATCGCGTGGATAAAGCCGGTGCCCGTTTTGATCCTGATGTGGAATTGCGAATCAAGGGAGGGGATATCCCTTACGTCTCGCGAGGTGGTCTCAAACTGGAAAAAGCTTTTCAGGAGTTTCCCGTCGATCCCACTGGTCGCGTCGCAATTGATGTTGGGGCTTCTACGGGAGGTTTTACCGATTGCCTGCTGCAGCGTGGTGCCGCCAAGGTTTTTGCTGTCGATGTCGGCTATGGCCAACTTGCCTGGAGTCTGCGCGAGGACCAGCGGGTGGTTAATCTGGAGCGCTGTAATATTCGAGAATTGACCCCGGATACTTTGGGTGAACACCCTTCTCTGGCGGTCATCGACGCCTCGTTTATTTCTCTTTCCAAGGTTCTCCCCCGCACCCTCCTGCTGCTGTCCGACAAAGCAGAAATTCTGGCCCTGATTAAACCACAGTTCGAGGTTGGCAGGGGCATGGTTGGCAAGGGTGGCGTTGTTCGCGATCTGGACCTGCAGCAGAAGGTCATCGATGAAATCAAGAGTCTTGCTGTTTTGCTGGGTTGCCAGATCGGAGGTGTTACCGAAAGCCCGATCCTTGGTCCCAAGGGAAACCGCGAGTTCCTTATCTATCTGCGTAAAGGCTACGCTGAATGAGACAGGTTTTTTTTATAGGTGCCGGGCCTGGTAATCCTCAGTTGCTGACCCTGCAGGGAAGGGATTGCCTGGAAAAGTCCGGCACTGTTTTTCTGCTGACGCCCTATGAGGAGACCTATGCCGGTTTTCTGTCGGGAAAAGAGGTTCTGAGCCCTTTTGATTACGATTTTCAACCTCTCCTCGACCTCATTGCGGCACGTTTGGTCACCAATGATGTCGCATTTCTCATTCCTGGCGACCTGACCTTTTATGCTCCGTTTCAGGGGGTCATTGATCACTTTGGCGCCTGTGCTCTGGTTGTTCCGGGAGTTGGCGTCGCAAACGCGGCCTCAGCGGCCTTGAAGCGAACACTCGATCTTCCTGATGTCTGTAAACGGGCCGTAATCGTCTCTCCACGGACCTTGAAGGATACCGACAAGGCTGCCGCCGAGCTCGAGAGCCTGGCCCAACCCGGTGTGACACTTTTGATTTATATGAACACTTTCGCGCTTGAGGAACTGGTGGCGATCTTAAAAAGAGGCTACGGCAACGATGTGCCGATTGCACTTCTGCATCGCTTGACTCTTCCCGGTGAAGAGGTCGTCTGCGGAACCCTTGAGAATATCGTTGTCGCATGTCGCGGTCGTGATTTTTTCAGCAGGGACAAAGGTTGTCGTTCCTCTCTTACGCTGGTTGTCGTTGGTGAATCACTGACGGCTGCCGTAGATGGCCGCTGGTGGAACGATAAAAGAGAAACCATCTGGAAAGAAGAAGCAGTCAACAACAGGGAGTGATGGGACAATAAGTGTGACAATGGGGGTGTCGAGGTTATTTTGCGGTACCCTGTTAGAAAAATGTTTGTTAGAATCTATCCTGCCGAAAGGAGTCAAATATGGGTGCTGATTGTATTTTTTGTAAGATCGTCTCAGGTGAAATCCCGGCAAAAATTCGCTACAAGGATGATGAGGTTATTGTTTTCGATGATCTGAATCCCCAGGCGCCGCATCACTTTCTGATCGTTCCGCGCAAGCATATTCGGACCACTCTCGACCTGACAACGGCGGACAATGAACTGATTGGCCATGTCTATCAGACGGCAGGTAAGCTGGCCAACGATCTTGGCTTTGCAGAGGATGGGTTCCGGGTGGTTAATAACTGTAACGAGGGTGGTGGACAGTCGGTCTGGCACCTGCATTTTCATCTTTTGGGTGGCCGGGACATGGCCTGGCCGCCGGGCTAGAAACCGATTTATTTACGAGCGAACTGAAGGTTTATGGGGCCATTCGACGAAAACACCGAAAAACGGATGATCAATGACATCATGGTGCTGCTGGTTACGCACTATGGTGGCGGATTATCCGAAGAGCGTCTCGATAAGGAACTCTCCGCAGTACAGCAGGCATATGATGAAGCACGCTCTTCTCACGCTGATCAGGTGCGCAAGTCGGGAGAACCCTATATCTTCCATCCTTTGCGGGTGGCTCACCTTGCGGCACGGCACTGGATGGACTTCTCCTCCGTGATCGCTGCCTTGCTTCACGATGTGGTTGAAGATACACCCGTGACCCTGAAAGATGTTCGGAAAAACTATGGTGAGGAAGTCGCGCTGTTGGTCGACGGATTGACCAAGGTGACTTCGAGTGAGCTGAAACACCAGGATTTGAATCGTCAGGATCTCAAGGAAGCGACCTACAAGAAGACTGTCCTTGCGGCCATTGAAGATATCCGGGTCCTCTGTCTCAAATTCTGGGACCGGATCGATAACCTGAGGACCATCAATGCCCTGTCAGAGGAAAAACAGAAGCTGATTGCTGAAGAGACAAGAACCATTTATGTCCCGTTGGCTCAGCATCTCGGAATGGGTTATGTAGCGACCGAGCTTGATTCACTTTCATTGCAGCTGATCTATCCCCGGCGTGCCGAGCGTTATAATGAGCGAGTCGAAGTGGTCAGAGATCAGTCGAAAAATTATCTGCGCAAGGTGCGGGCAAATATCATCAACGTTTGTGAGCACCAACGTCTGGATGTCTCGCTCAAGGACCGCTGGCGACCGTTCTCCATTGTCGGTGCCCGTGAGATGAATCGGGGCTTCGTGGCTCTCTATACTCTGGAGGTTCAGGTTGATCGGACCCGGGATGCGTACATTTTTCTGGGTCTTCTCCATAGCATGTTTCCATCGATCCCCGGCAAACTTCGCGATCATCTGAATGTCTCATCACAGTTCGGTTATCAGGCCCTGAAGACGACGGTCCAGGTCGGAAAGCAGCGGATGAGGGTGGAAATCACGACGCGCAAGCTGGCACGGTTCAATGATTCCGGGGTTTTGGCTCCCGGGTTTGAGTTCAAGTTGGATAACTTTCGTGTCCTGATGAAATCGTTAATGGATGGGGAATCGGCGTTCGATACGGCTTCTCTCAAACTGGCTTCAGCGACCATTCAGGTTTATACGCCGAACGGCGATATCCGCATTCTCCCGGAAGGGAGCAGCCTTCTCGATTTCGCTTTTGATATTCATGAGTCGTTGGGGTTGACTGCTCGTCGCGGGCAGATTAACGGCCGGACCCGGTTGCTCAAGACCCGCCTGTTGGACGGGGACCAGGTTTCGGTTGAAACGGCCGAGACGCCCGAAGTCCTGCCGAAGTGGCTGGAGTGGGCTGTGACCCCCAAGGCCAGAAACACCATCCGACGTTATTTACGCAACAAAGTCAGAACTGCCTGAGCCTGTATGGAAGAGATTTGTTATGAGATTGTCTGTTTTTAGAATAATTGCTCCCTTGTTTTTGCTTTGCACTCTTCTGACCGGATTTTCCTGGGGGGGCGCAAATGTTTTCCTCTATCATCGTTTTGACGAACCACGCTACTCCTCGACCAATATTGATGTTGCCGTCTTTGCCCAGCAGTTGGCCTATCTTCAGGAGAATAATTATCGAGTCCTTTCCCTGAAGGAGATCGTTCGACGACTCAGGGCGGGTGAAACACTTCCGGAAAAATGTGCCGCACTCAGCGTTGATGATTCTTACCTTTCCTTTAAAGAAAAAGCGATGCCGTTGCTGCGTAAGTATCAGTACCCGGTCACTCTATTTGTCAATAGTGATTCGGTCGGTTCTCGTGGTTATCTGGGGTGGCAGGAGTTACATGAGTTGGTTCTGGAAGGGGTGGATATCGGCAACCATACGTTCAGTCATGATCATCTTGTTGATTTGCGTGAGGGCGAGACCCGTTCCGACTGGATGGAGAGGGTCTGGCAGGACATAGAAAGGGCTCAGTTGCAGTTTGAAAAGCATCTCAAGGTCTCCCCGACTTTATTGGCCTACCCTTATGGGGAGTACAACCTTGAGTTGATGCAGTTGGCTGAGGATATGGGGTTTGACGCGGCGTTCTGCCAGCAGTCTGGTGTGATCCATGCGAAGAGCGAGCTGATGAATCTGCCTCGTTTTCCGATGGGAGGACCCTATGCGACGTTTAAAGGGTTTGAAGAGAAATTGAAGATGGCTGCATTGGTGGTCACAGAGGAAAATCCTGCCGACCCGATTTTGAATGATAATAATCCGCCTGAGCTGGAAGTGCGTATCGACACTACGGATGTCGATATCAGGCGAATGAACTGTTTTGTGCAGGGGAAGAACAGTTGCCAGGCTGTGGCAGTTGATGGCGAGCCCGGACTATTTCTTGTGCGGGCTGAAAAACCTCTGACCGGACGGAGAAACAAGTACACTCTGACCGCTCCGCGCATCAAAGGGAGTGGCTGGCGCTGGTACAGTCATATGTGGATCAATTCACCGGCGGCGATCGTTGTTGAAGCTGAACCCGAGGATTGAGAATAATTATATTTTTCTCAACGTGGCGGTTGCGTAACGATCAAGACGGTTCTGCTTGATCAGCGACTGCAGGTCTTTGATATAGGCTTCCCGGCGGGTTGAGTAACGCAACAGACCTTTTGCCAGATGCTCGCCTTTCGGTTTCTGTTCTGCGGAACGAGCCTCAGCACGCAACAGTCTGAACGGCTTGTATGCTGAATGGGTGTTCAGGTTTTTCTGGTAGGAGCGGACCGAATCAAGCAGAGAGTTGAAGCGGCGAACTTCATAAATTTCCCCATCCGGGCGTCCTTCCGGTACTATTCCTGTCCCGGGCGTAAAAGTCCATTCACCAAACAGATTGTTGGCAAGCTGAGAAAAACGCGAGGTACCGTAGGCTGATTCATTGGCTGCCTGCGCCAGAGCCAGTTCTGTAGGTATGATATCTATGCGGAGCAAGAGTTTGTCCAGCGTATTGCGTGGATCGTCCCGGGTCATCTTGACCTGGTAACGTTTGGCAAGCGTCAGCAGCAGATGGTAATCCGATTCGGAGAGTCCCTCATCTTCAAGTTCGATCCGTTCCTTGAGATCCAGAAGCAACAACCGCTCACGTTTGATCTCTTCGTTGGCCAGTAGAATCAACGGCAGCAGAGACTTGAAAAAAAACTGTTTTTTCTTTTTCGAGGAGCTCAGGGATGCCAGTTCGTCCGGGAAAGATTGAAGGATCAGCGGGGGAACACCATCCTGAAGTTTGTTCAAGTCATAATTGTAGCGATCGAATTCAAGCTCAAGGTCACTTAATTTCTTCGCTTCGATGACCTGTACGCCGGTTCCAGCGTAGACAGGTGCAATACTGTCGGAACAACTTGCAAGGAACAGAGCCATCATCGAACAGATCAAAAGTATATATTTTCCTGATTTTCTCGTCATAGATCCATTATACTCGGTTTTTAATCATGTTGTGTTTAGTGCGCCGCATTATATATAGAATGTAAAGGACAGCTGTCAATAAGGTTTGCCTATTAGTAAGGTATCTTAATTGGTCGGGATAGCCCTTTTATTGATAGGTTGGCTCTAACCTGCTAATCTTGTATGGAAACATTGTAAGGGCTTCTTTAATTGGAATAAGATTAAAGTTTTGCTGAGTCAGGAATATTTTTTATGAAATCGTTTCGAAAAGAGCTTTGGTTCGATATCCCTGCGCGCAGAGAGTTTCGTAATATCACCCGGGATGTACAAAGATGTCTGGATGAGAGCGGCATTCAGGAGGGGATTTTGCTTTGTAATGCCATGCATATAACTGCTTCGGTCTTCATCAACGATGATGAGAGTGGTCTGCATCAGGACTTTGAGCGATGGTTGGAAGGGTTAGCTCCTCATGAGCCATTGAGCCACTACCGACATAACAATACCGGTGAGGACAACGGCGACGCGCATTTAAAACGGACTGTGATGGGGCGAGAGGTTGTGGTTGCCATTACCAGTGGTCGCCTCGACTTCGGACCGTGGGAGCAAATCTTTTATGGTGAGTTTGACGGGCGCAGGAGAAAGCGTGTTCTGGTTAAAATTATCGGGGAATAGTTTGACATTTTGAATCTATAGTCAATTCTGCATACTTATGCTATTATGCTCTATTGTATACAGCTATAAGTGTTGTGGAGGCACAGCGTGGAAACAGTAAAAACAGCCAGCTTTGAGTATTTGATCGACTCAGCCAGGAAAAATCCTGACGGGGGATACACCTTTACCCTGGATGGCGAGTCTTATCAGATTGAGGACGTGCTGGAAATATCTAAAATTGCTACTGAACATGGCTATATCATTATCTATTGATGGGAGAAGAGAAGATGAAAAGGGTATGTCCGACAATTCAGGAAGGGGTTTGTTATACCGTTGAAGCTGCGCTTGAGATGGCCATCCAGATGGAGGAAGAGGGATTCCGCAGTTATCTCTATGCCGTCCGCATCGTCACGGACCGTTCTGCGAAAATGATTCTTAAAGATGCCGCAATCGACGAACTGAAGCATAAGCAAGAGCTGGAAATCGCCTTGCTGGAAGGCGTAGATGCTGGCGATGATGGTCTGGCCCGTGAGGTGCCGACCATGAACCTTGATTACATGCTTGAACAGACTGAGATTGGCCCGAATGCGGACGCGCGGCAAGCTCTGGCATATTCGATCCACCTGGAGAAGAATGCCATAGAGTTTTACAAGTGCCTGGTCAACGGCTGTGCGGGTGCGCCAATGGCGCCGGTCTTCCAGAAATTGCTCAGCGATGAAAGCAAGCATCTGCTTGAACTTGAAGATCTGTACGAAAAACACTTCATGACAGAAAATTAAAGTCGCAGCCACATCATGTATGACAAAGGCGTCGATCTTGCGATCGACGCCTTTGCTTGTCTTATCAGGTAAAAAATAACAATTACGCTTATTAATCAAATAGTTGTAAAATAGAACGGTGTTTGTTATATTCTGTAGTATAATCTTTCTAAGACAAGAAAGTTGATCGGATGTTCAAGAGGAGGATGTTATGGAATTCCTCGATGTCAGCTTTGTCAAAGCCCTGTTTGCTCTCTATATAGTCACCGTCTCTCTCGTTCGGCTTTTGTATGACAGAGAGTTCGTTCGTCTGACTGCGATGAAAAAGATCTGGGGACGGAGTCATGGCTTGCTGATCCACTTTCTTTCTAATGTTATCCTGCCGTTGATGTTTGCGATTTTCTACCTGTGCCGCGGGATTACCAGTTTCGTTCCATTGTAACTGCATACGGTTATATAGTCGAAAAAGCCTGTCTCAGTGTTCTGGGACAGGCTTTTTTTGTTTTGATGTCTTGACAACATTGATAATCATTTCTATTTTACTCTGTTGAATAATCAGACAAGGAGAGATAACTATGGCAAATGCAAAGAAAAAAGAAGAAGGGCAAATCTCAATTCACACAGAGAATATTTTTCCGATCATCAAAAAATGGTTGTACAGCGAAAAAGAGATTTTCCTGCGAGAGCTGATCTCGAATGCAGTGGATGCGATTCACAAGCTGCAGAATGTCAACCTGATGGAAGGGTTGAAGTTGGCCGATGAGTACATCGTCGATGTCAAAGTAGACAAAGAGAACAGCTGCCTGATTATCAGCGACAATGGAATCGGCATGACCGCCGATGAAATTCGTAAATATATCAATCAGGTCGCGTTCTCTTCCGCCGAAGACTTCATCGAAAAGTTCAAGCACCTGGACGACAAGAATCAGATCATCGGTCATTTCGGGCTCGGTTTCTATTCAACGTTCATGGTGGCGGACAAGGTTGAAATCCGCTCCCTTTCCTACCAGAAGGACGCTGTTGCTGCGCATTGGGAATGTGCCGGTTCAACCAGCTACAACCTGTGGGAGGGTGACAAGGAAGAGCGTGGCACCGAGATCATTATCCATCTGAATGACGATGAGAAAGAATTTCTCGAAGCGGATCACGTGAAAACACTGCTGAAGAAATACTGCAATTTTTTGCCGGTTTCGATCCGTCTGGAGGGGGAGCAGGTCAACGACCGCAACCCGTTGTGGACTCGTAGCGCCAATGAGGTGACCGATGAGGAGTATAAAGAGTTTTATCAAAAACTCTATCCGATGTCAGGCGAGCCCCTGTTCTGGATTCACCTGAATATCGATTATCCGTTTAACCTGAAGGGAATCCTCTATTTCCCGCACCTGACTAATGAATTCGATGTCACCCGCAGTCACATCAAACTGTTCTGTAACCAGGTGTTCGTCTCTGATAATTGCCCGGAACTGATCCCTGAGTTTTTGACCCCGTTGCAAGGCTGTCTGGATGCTCCGGACCTGCCGCTCAATGTTTCACGCAGTTATCTGCAGAACGATCCCCAGGTGCGCAAGATCCGCGAGGTTATCAGTTCCAGGGTGGCGGCCAAGGTGGTGGAACTGGCCAAGGAACGGGAGACCTTTGTGCCGATCTGGGAGGATATCCATACCTTCGTCAAGTACGGCATGATGCGTGAAGACAAGTTCTACGACAAGGTCAAGGATCAGGTGATCTATCGCACGACTGCCGAAGAAAAGTACACCACGCTTCCCGATTATCTGGAACGGGCCAAGGTACATCACGAAGGGAAGGTCTACTACGCCAACGACGAAGGGATTCAGGTCACCTACCTGAAGCTTTTTGAGGCGCAGGGACTGGAAGCCCTGATCCTGGATGCTGTGATCGATAACCATTTCATCCAGTTTCTGGAATCGAAGAATACCGACGTCAAGTTTGAACGGGTCGATTCGGACATCACTGAAAACCTGATCGGAGAGGACAAGAGTCAGAAAATCGTCACCGGCGAGGATGAAAAAAGCCGTGAAGACCGGATCGCGGATATTTTCAAGAGTCTTGATGTCAAGGGGTTGACTATCCGGGTCGAAACCCTCAAGGATGACAGCGTCACGGGCATGATTCTGCTCAATGAGCAGTCACGTCGATTCAAGGAGATGACGCGGATGATGGGTCAGGGCGCAGAAGAGATGGATCTCTTCTCCGAGCACACCCTGCTGGTCAATACGGCCAGCCCCGCTGTCGACAAAATTCTCAAGTTGAAAGAAGAGGGTAACGATGAGAAGGCCGGTTTGATGGTCGAGCAGACTTACGATCTGGCACTGCTCTCTCATCAGGCGCTCAGCAAGGAGCGGATGGCCGGATTTCTGGAGCGTAGCAGTAAATTGTTAGGATTGATCTGATCTGCCTTATTGTCTGGATCTATCAGGGATTTGTCGCATGAATTACCAGCTGTCTGTACATTTTAAAGGTGATCACGTCGAGGTGGTATCAAGTGGCGAAAAATCCTATGACAGTGCAGTGCGGCTATGGGATGAAACCACAAAAGTCTGTGAAGAAAACGCCTGTTTCAAGGTTTTGGGTATAGGCAACTCCACCCGGGCAATGCCGATCCTGCACAGCGTTGAACACAAAAAAATCTTTAATGAATTCAATGTGACGAGAAACTACAAAATAGCCTGGGTTGAGTTGAACAAGGATGCTGTTGAGAGCGTCAGGTTTCTGGAAACGTACTTGCTCAACCGTGGACTGATCAATGGACAGCTCTTCAATGATGTTGAAAGTGCCAGGAAGTGGTTACTTGACGATATCTAGAAGGTCCTGACGACGTCACAGAGATACAAATGGCCGATCCCGAGAACAGGGGTCGGCCATTTCGTTGTTACGGATGAATTTTTTCAGTGTCACAGTTGTTCGGATGCTCTGAGACCTGGTGATGACTCAAATATGAGATTCGGCTCTGTTGCCAACGTTAAGTCTCCGTGACTCCGTGGCGAAATCAGGTTTGGACTCTTGTTGGAGTGCTATTCTTCAAGCTGGCCGGTCTGTCGCAACGCTTCATAGAGAAGAATTGCCGCTGAGTTAGCCAGGTTGAGACTGCGAACTGCCGGGGAAAAGATCGGAATTCGCAGCGCGTGGTCACCCTCTTGCTTTAACAGCTCTTCGGGGAGTCCCAGGGTCTCTTTGCCGAAAACCAGAAAATCCCCCGCGGTAAAATCCGCGTCCGCGTAGCTACGGGTCGCTTTTTTCGATGTGTACCAGAAGCATGCACCGGGGTATTCCCGTTGCAGTTCCTGCAGGGATTCCCAGCGATGCAGAATGACTTCCGGCCAGTAGTCCAGACCGGCCCGGCGGACCTGTTTGTCGTCCAGGGAAAAGCCGAGCTTACCTACCAGATGCAGATGGGTTCCGGTCGCCGCACAGAGTCGACCGATGTTGCCGGTGTTGGGCGGAATCTCTGGTTCAACCAGAACAATATGGAATGGGTTCAATTTCATGGCGCAGGAATATAACACAGAGTCAGGACCCGGGCAAAAAGAAAGGCCCGGTTTTCAAGTTAAGGTCTGATTTGGTCTGCATTGTGTGCACTCTTCCACTTTTTGTGTCGGAAATGCCACCTGTTTGTATCTCTTAATGGTAGAGAAGTTATGATCCAGCATCCAGATTATTTCAGACAGATGCCGTCTGCTGCTGGTTTTAATGAGTGTTGTCATCAAGTCACCTCTTCTGAAATACATTCGCCAAAACACCCGTGGCACAAGGGTTGCAAATATGAGTTGCAAAATTTGTGAATATTTTACTACTGGTAAGAACCGAAAGGGGTCGCATTATTTTATGATCAACCAAATGAACTTCTGGATGGGGCGCATTCTGGCGCTCATTTTTCTTTCGCTCTCCCTGTTTCTCCTCGGGTTGGCGTGCTTTCAGCTTTATTCCGGGCTGAGTGAAGGAGCGGAGATCGTCAGTGTCCTGATCAAATCGATCAACACAAGCATCATCGCCCTGGCTATCTTTGAGCTGGGGATCGGGATCGGGAAAGAGTATGGCAAAAACTCAAAAGAAGAGGACCATACCTATCTGGTGGTCCGCAGGACCATCACCCGTTTTGTCGGGACTGTCTCCATAGCTCTGGTGCTTGAGGGGTTGATAATGATCATCAAGTACAGCCAGCTCGATCTTGCCGGTAACCTGAATTACCCCATCGGGATCCTGATCAGTAGCAGTGTGCTGTTGGCTGGCCTCGGTCTGTTCTTGCACCTGACTCGTGCTGACTGTGAAAAACAACCTGAGTACGGAACCTTGCCATTGGTCAAGTCGGTGTCAGCAGACCAGTCGATAACGACCCGGGCACGTCGGGCAGTGTGACAGGGCTCCTGATAGTCTCTTTTGCTATGATGACAAATAAGGTCTGGCCGTGGATTAACCGCTGCTGCGCGACTCACGAACTCTGAAAGAAAGCGGCCCAACCTGAACGTCAGGTTGGGCCGCTTTGCTACAGTTGAACGATATCGCTATCAATGAGCTGCCTTCAGCGCCTGGTCCAGATCCGCAATAATGTCGTCCACGTCCTCAATGCCGACCGAAACGCGAATGAAATCGGCTGTGACCCCGGCCGCTGTTTGTTCTTCATCTGTTAACTGCTGGTGAGTGGTCGAAGCAGGATGGATGACCAGGGTTTTAGCGTCACCGATGTTGGCTAGATGGCTGGCCAGCTTGACACTGTCGATAAACTTTTTCCCGGCCTCCGCTCCGCCCTTGATGCCGAATCCGAGAATCGCGCCAGCTCCCTTGGCAAGGTACTTTTTGACATTCTCATGGTCCGGGTGAGTGTCCAGTCCCGGATAGTTGACCCAGCTGACCTGTGGATGCTGTTGCAGAAAGTTGGCGACCTTGAGTGCGTTCTCACAGTGACGGGGCATTCTGACATGCAGGGTTTCAAGTCCCTGCAGAAACTGGAACGCATTGAATGGTGAAAGAGCAGGGCCCAGGTCACGCAGCAGCGTAATCCGCATCTTGAGAATGTAGGCCAGTTCACCCAGCACTTCATGATAGACCAGTCCG
>DATFMC010000087.1:0-31559 GCA_035267105.1 Geopsychrobacteraceae bacterium | reverse complement strand
AACACCGTAGACGACGATGCTGATGGTTACACCGAGAACCAGGGCGACTGCAACGATACTGATGCGTCTGTGAATCCTGGCGCAACCGACATCTGTGGTGACGGCATTGACCAGGACTGCAGCGGCGCTGACCTTGAGTGTCCGATCGATCCAAACACTGTAGATGACGACGCTGACGGTTACACCGAGAACCAGGGCGATTGTAACGACGCTGAGGCTTCCATCAATCCGGGCGCGACTGACATCTGTGGCGACGGCATCGACCAGGACTGCAGTGGCTCTGACCTCGCATGCCCGATCGATCCAAACACAGTAGATGACGACGCTGACGGTTACACCGAGAACCAGGGCGACTGCAACGACACTGACGCAACTGTTAATCCAGGTGCAACTGACGTCTGTGGCGACGGCATCGACCAGGACTGCAGCGGCTCAGATGCTGTATGCGAACCAACAGGGCCGACTTGTACTGACGCCGATGGTGATGGTTACGCCATTGAAGGTGGCGAATGTGGTCCGGTTGACTGCAACGATGAGAACCCGGCAATTAACCCTGCTGCTGCTAAACGCTGCGAAGACGGCGTAGATGACAACTGCGATGGCCTGGCTGATGGTCAAGATTCTCAGACATGTCCGGCAGAAGTGACTTGTACTGACGCTGACACTGATGGTTTCTACGCTGAAGCAGAATGTAACACTGCTCAGGACTGCAGCGACAATGACAACCTGACCTACCCAGGCGCTACCGAATTGTGTGGCGATGCAATCGATAATGACTGCGATGGTTCAGTCGATGAAGGTTGCGATATTGTTGATCTGAATGATGGTGCGATCCTGTATCAAGACTTCTGCGCATCTTGCCACAACGAGCTGTCTGACACTGATGTCAGTGATGAGGATGCTGAAGAAATCATGGAAGCAATTGCCGAAAACGAAGGCGGCATGAGCTCCCTCAGCTCCTTGACTGATGCTCAAATCGAGCTTATCGCTGACGAACTCGCTAACGGTTCCGATGGCGATGACTACGATCGTGACGACCATGACTACGATCGTGACGACCATGACTACGATCGTGACGACCATGACTACGATCGTGGCGACCATGACTACGATCGTGGCGACCGTGACGACGATGACGACGATGACGACGATCGTCATGACCGCTACGGAAGTCGTTATGATGACGATCGTTATGACCGCTACCGCTACGGAAGTCGTTATGATGACTAAATTCAACGACCGGTAACTCAGGTCAATCGTTGAATAGCATAAGCGGGAGAGGAAAATATCCTCTCCCGCTTTTTTTATTTAAAATCTATAGTCACGACTTCAAAATGAAATCCGAATCAACAAAAAGTGCATGCAGCTTCTGCGGAAAAGAGTAGACCGTTCGGGCATGGCCAAACACTTATCCAGCGGGCAGGCGAAATAACCTGCAGAATCGACTGACAATGATCTGCATTTCAGCCTGCACCTGCAGATCACGAGCCGTTATCCCTCGGACTATTTTGTTGCATCTGCAGGTGAATGATCGGGCGCCGGATACGTTTTTACACAAGCCCTGACTGGAATACTGTGGCCACAAAAGACAGTTATTTTCGTCGAACGGCAGACCATCAGATGCACGTACGATGGCTCCCTCTGCTGGCCCCCAGGGTTAAGCATAATTACGACTTTGACTGGCGATACCATGGAGCAGCAGATTAAGGTTCTCGGTAAGCCTCAGGGGCTGGTGACCAATGGAGCATCAATAACAATTCTAGCCTGCAATCACCCACCGGAGCCCCCCTGAAACGACTGCGAGCGGAATCAACCGTGCAAGTCTCCCGAATGTAATTCGGGAAGGAGAAGGCTGGCTCTGCCAAAAGTGCGCAACGACTCATAGCTGCAGTGACGAAGCTGTTATTTGCGTGTACCAAATTATTACTTGGCGCAGGATGACACGAAAGAGACAGGATAATGCTCAAATACGCTTTAAAAATACAACAGGGAAGACTTTATCTTGGCAGCAGACCACAATAAAAGGCCGGACTGGAACAATCCAGACCGGCCTTTTATCGATAAATTTAAGAATGCTTACTTAACGTGACACTCTTTACACTTTGTTGGACCGCCCATATCCTTGTGGCAACCTTTGCACTGGTCATGGAAGGCTTTTTTAGCTTTTGGCGCAGCAGAGTCAACCCCGTGGCAGGTGGTACACTTTGGACTATCGGTACCACTATGATGACATGAAGTACAATCGGTCACCTTGGCCTGGTGGGCTGCATGAGGAAAAGCGACGGTGCCCATCTTGCCACCCTCATCAAGCTTGATGTCGGCGGGGCCATTACTTGCGAAAGCAAAGATTGAGGTACTTGCAACAAAAGCAACAACACACAACAGAACGATCATCTTCTTCATAATTTTCTCCTTCATTGATTTTAATAAAATACTGCAACGAATTTTCTGAATGAAATTATTACATCTCAGCCGCTCATGTCAACCTAAATTCGAATACTAGTATAGATGTTGTGGCACTCAACAACCAGCATCTTATGAAAAATCAGACAAGTCCATCAGCAATTAATTTTTGCTGAACCTTATCTGATTTTGTGATGACTCCAGCAGCCATATCACGCTTGAATCCTTCCAACTGATCAGCCATCCCCTGATTCTCTGTAGCAAATATCTGTGCGGCGAAGATTCCTGCGTTTCGGGCCCCGGCAGCACCGATAGCCATCGTAGCCACAGGAATTCCAGCTGGCATCTGAACCATGGCCAACAGTGCATCCAATCCCTGTAGCGAGGTCGCATCAATCGGAACAGCGATCACCGGCAGCGTTGTTTCCGCCGCCACAACGCCAGCTAAATGCGCAGCAGCCCCGGCACCTGCAATCAGTACCCGAATTCCTCGTTCCCGAGCAGAACCGACATATTCGGCGGTCCGCTCCGGGGTTCGATGAGCACTGGAAACGATCATCTCAAATGGGATATCAAACTGCTTAAGAATTTTTGCGGACTCGACCATGATTTCGTAATCATTGTCGCTGCCCATCAATATCCCGACAACCGGCTGTTTCTCACTCATATTAATCACTCCGTCAAATCGTTGAGTTATCTATTCAATGCACGCGCACCGATATCCTTACGATAGTGCACATTTTCCCAGCTGATGACCGCTACGCCCTGGTAGGCTTTGTCGATAGCTGCCTTAACGGTATCACCCAGAGCGGTAACTCCGAGAACGCGGCCACCATTATTGACAACCTTGCCGCTTTTCAGGCTGGTTCCGGCATGAAACACCATCAGATCATCGATTGCCGCTGCCGCATCGAGTCCGTCAATAGGCAATCCCTTGGCAAAAGCTGCCGGATAGCCACCGGAGGCCATCACCACACAGACCGCGGCCTTATCATGCCATTCAATGAGATCCTGAGTCAGCGCACCCCTGGCACATGCCTGCAGAACGGGAACGATGTCGGACTTCATCCGCATCAATAATGGCTGAGCTTCAGGGTCACCGAAGCGGGCATTGAATTCTACAACCCGTGGCTTGCCACCCTCAATCATCAGCCCGACATAGAGGATACCGACATAGGGGCAACCCTCCCGGGCCATACCCTCAATGGTCGGCCGAACGATGGTCTCAACGATTTCATCATGCAGTTCAGCAGTCACCACCGGAGCGGGTGAATATGCTCCCATTCCACCGGTATTAGGGCCTTCATCATTGTCATAAACACGCTTATGATCCTGCGAAGAAGCCAGGGGAAGGATATTCTTGCCATCGGTAAAGGCAAAGAAAGAAGCCTCCTCTCCAGCCATAAATTCTTCAATTACCACGCTTGCGCCAGCCGTACCAAAGACCTTATCAAGCATAATATCGTCAATTGCTTCTATCGCCTGTTCTTCAGTATTGGCGACAATCACCCCTTTGCCCGCAGCCAGTCCATCGGCCTTGACCACAATCGGAGCGCCGGTTTTTCTGACATACGCCACGGCCGCAGCATGATCGGTAAAACTCTGGTAGGCTGCCGTCGGGATATTGTACTTTGCCATCAAATCCTTGGAGAACTTCTTACTCCCTTCAATCTGCGCGGCTGCTTTGTTCGGTCCGAAGACCTCCAGACCGGCAGCCTGGAAGATATCGACGATCCCCATCGTCAACGGCACTTCGGGACCTACGATGGTCAGGTCGATCTGCTCTGCCTTGGCGAAATCACAGAGAGCATCGATCTCATCGGCACCGATATGAACGCATTCGGCCAGCTCAGCAATGCCAGGGTTACCAGGTGCACAGTAGATTTTTTCAACCAGAGGTGATTGGCCAATCTTCCATACCAGAGTATGTTCACGACCGCCACCACCGACCACAAGAACTTTCATCTATCCGATCTCCTTTTCACCGCAGGGCCTGCGGAGAAGACTGAACTTTTCCGTGCATTCACTTGAGCAACCCGTTTAAGCCAAACACCGGTTAGTGCCTGAAGTGTCGCATTCCGGTGAAAATCATGGCTATGCCATGCTCATCCGCAGCAGCGATAACTTCTTCATCACGGATCGAACCGCCCGGCTGAATGACTGCTGTTACGCCTGCAGCGGCCGCGTTATCGATACCATCCCGGAAGGGGAAGAAAGCATCAGAAGCCATGGCTGAACCTTTGACCTCAAGTTTGGCGTGCTCTGCCTTGATAATTGCAATACGAGCCGAGTTGACCCGACTCATCTGACCGGCGCCAACACCGATCGTCATGCCATTTTTGCCATAAACAATGGCGTTTGACTTGACAAACTTGGCAACCCGCCAGGCAAACTGAAGATCCTCCTGCTCTTTCGCCGTCGGCACCCGCTTGGTAACAACCTGTAGATCGGCACTGAGCAGCATGTCAATATCCTGGACCAACAGACCACCATTAACTCGTTTGAAATCGAACCGTGGCCCAGCTTCTTCAGACCATTCTCCACACTCAAGCAGTCGCACATTCTTCTTCGCCGCAACAATATCAGAAGCCTGAGCAGAAATCTTCGGCGCAATGATAACTTCAACGAACTGCCTGTCGACAATCGCCTGTGCGGTTTCTGCATCCAGTTCACGGTTGACGGCAATAATCCCACCAAAAGCAGACTCAGGATCGGTGCTGAAAGCACGTTCATAGGCTTCGAGCAGGGTTGCGCCGACAGCAACGCCACATGGGTTGGCGTGTTTTACGATAACGCATGCAGGGCCCTCATTGAACTGCTTCACACATTCAAGGGCAGCATCGGTGTCACCAATATTATTATAGGAGAGTTCTTTTCCCTGTCGCTGGCGAGCAGTGGCAATGGAGGCTTCTGTCACATTTTTTTCGATATAAAAAGCTGCTTTCTGGTGAGGGTTCTCACCATAACGCATCCCCTGTGCCTTGTGATATTGAAAGCTCAGCGTTGATGGAAAATCGACCGATTCCGCATCGACTTTCCTGCCCAGCCAGTTGGAGATCGCACCATCGTAAGCAGCAGTGTGCTGATAAACCTTGACCGCCAGCTTGAAGTTGGTTTCAGGGGAAACCGCACCCGCATTCTGCTTCATCTCCTCAATGATCGGGCTATAATCAGCAGGATCGACCAGCACAGTCACGGAGCGATTGTTTTTTGCCGCACTGCGCAACATGGTCGGTCCGCCGATGTCGATATTTTCAATGGCATCGATCAGGGTGCAGTCAGGCTTTGCGACGGTCGCCTCGAACGGATAGAGGTTCACAACCACCAGATCGATCGGCTCAATATCATGCTTGGCCATGGTCTCAACATGCTCCGGGTTATCCCGCAGACCCAGCAACCCACCGTGAACTTTGGGGTGCAGGGTTTTAACCCGGCCATCCAGCATCTCAGGGAATCCGGTAAATTCGGAAACATCCTTAACCGGAATCCCTTCATCGCGGATCATTTTAGCGGTTCCGCCTGTTGATAGAATTTCGACCCCGAAACGGTTCAGTTCCCGGGCAAGCTCTACGATCCCGGCCTTGTCCGACACGGAGACCAGAGCACGTTTGATCACAGCCATAACGACACCTTTCTCTAAATATTATTCAAAAAATGAGAGCCCGGCGTCAGCGCATAGGTTGCCGCACACCGAATAAAAAAATGAAGAAAGGACAGCCAGAGGGACTGTCCAATGGTTCACAGAGCCAACTGTCACTCACTTGCAAAATCGAGAGAGTTCAGGAAGCGCTGCTCAAATGCGGGGGTCCCCGAGAGTGGATAAGGTTTCAGTTCGTCAGCCAGCTGTCGGACCCGCTCTTCGCCATCCTTCGAAGCAAGCAGAACAATCAAACCATCCAGCACAGCTGAAGGAAGGAAGCGGACCTTATCTAGCATGATTTCCGGGATCATGGCAACCCCTTTCAGGTCTTGTGGCAGGAGAGCCGACCCCAGCGCCCCGGTGATTCTCACAGCCTCGACATCCTCACCCCCAAGACCTGTACGCGCGAGCAGGCAATCGATCCCGGCACGCACAGCCCCCTTGGCCAACTGCAGTGCCCGGACATCCTTTTGACTGATCTGCAAACAGGTGCGAGCGTCACGGTAAACCTGCAGTGCAGACCCCTCTTCGGTTTCGACCAGATAACGCGACAGAGGAGTGTCAACCTCAGCGGCAGCACAGATACGCCCCGGTGCGTCGATCAGACCAGCAGCGAGCGCAGCAGTCATGGCCGAAAAAAAACCACTGCCACAAAAACCAACTGGAGTCCTCCCTCCTGCAACCTCCAGTTTTATCCGCTCCGGGCTTATGAAAACCCGCTCGATAGCGCCCGGCCCATGACGCATACCATAGGTAAGGTGGCCCGCCTCAAACGCAGGACCAGCTGCAACAGAGGTGACCAGCCAATGCTCGCCATCCCATAGCGCCAGCTCAGCGTTGGTCCCCAGATCGAGATAAAGTGTTGGCTCCTCAGGTCGCTCCCCTCCCAACAGGACCGCGACCAGGTCTCCGCCGACGTAGCCGGTGATGAGAGGAAAAATATAGAGAGAAACCGGCAGATCAATGCCCAGAGAATCTGCATCAAAAGCATTACCGCCAGTATAGACTGACCGGTACGGAGGAAAAAGAAGCTGATGCACCGGCTCTCCCGCCAGAAGGTGAGAGATTCCGGAGTTTGCAGCAGCGGCTGCAGCGGATATGTGATTCGCAGTCAAACCAACCTGTTTCAGCAGTTCAGACAGGAGAGAGTTGATCCCATCCACCAGCAGACTTTTCAGCGTTTCTGCATGTCCCCCCTCTGCAGCTTCAAGTCGGCGGATGATATCAGCGCCAAATACCGACTGTGGATTTCCCGTTTTCGCTTCCGCCAGAACCTTTCCGTCGCATGTGACCAGGCGAGCGGCCAACTCCGTTGTTCCCAAATCGAGGCCAAGCAGAACCGACTCAGTCACTTTGGGCCTCAGGATAGTATCGTGGCACCCGTGCACCGATTCTGCAGAAAATCTCATAGCTGATAGTTCCGAGCCATTCAGCCCATTCTTCAGCACTGATCATCAGCCCGTCCACCTCGCCAAGGAGAGTGACCGGGTCACCCACCGCAACCTGCTGAATATCGGTGACATCGATCATGATCCAATCCATGCAGACCGTGCCAACGACCGGTGCTCTCCTGCCGCCAATCAGCACCTCGCCACGATTCGTCAATAGACGATTGTAGCCATCGGCGTAACCAATGGGCAGCAGTGCCAACATTGTCTGGCGGGTCGCATGAAAGCGATGGCCGTACGAAACCCCGGTCCCCGGCGGCACCGATTTGAGCTGAGCGATGTGAGTCCGCACGTGCATGACCGGCTTCAGGTCAAGCCTGTCACGATATTTTTCGCCCGGCATGCCGCCATAAAGCATAATCCCCGGACGCACCAGGGTACATTCCGGGCAATCCCAACCAACCAGGCCAGCGCTGTTACTGATATGTAACTCGGGAATATCAAGCCCCTGGTCGCGGACTTCGCGGATCAAGCCACGAAATCGTTCCACTTGACTGGAGGTCACATCATCCTCCACCTCATCCGCACAGGCCAGATGAGACATCAGGCCGACAATCGATAACCCATCCAAGGCTTCTAACTCGGGTACCAATTGTCGAAACTCCGGGAGCAGGAAACCGGCCCTCCCCATGCCAGTGTCAACCTTCAGGTGCACCGGCAGTCGGACATCTCTCTGATAAGCAAAACGATTGAGACGCATCAAGCTCTGGCGATCACACACAACGGGCATCAGCCTCTGTTGCAAAAACGCCTCTTCCTGCCCCGGGAAGCAGCCACCGAACACCAGAATGGGCTGGTTGATGCCAGCCAGACGCAGTTCCAGTGCCTCTTCCAGGATTGCGACTCCAAATTGCTCAACCCCCTCCGCAGCCAGCGCTTTACTGACAGCAACCGCACCATGACCGTACGCATTGGCTTTAACTACAGCCAAAATACGCTGACCGGGACCGCAAAATCTGGTTGCCTGCCTCAGGTTGTGCAACAGTGCTTCCAGTTCGATTTCAGCAAATGTTGGTCGCGAGCTATGAAACATTGCAAACTCCAGTTAATCAAAAAGAGGAGGCATCCTACATAATTCTATCGACAATTGAGAAGCGAAAGTCGGTATTCTAAGCTGCTCACCGAGCCACTGTAAAGTGTCCGGCGCCAAACAAGGCAAGTGTTGCGATTGCAATTGACACAAAACAGCTGAACCTGATACGATTTTTTACTTGCATCACCGTCTGAACTGGCTCATTTTTCAAGCCCTGTCAAGGCTTTCTTGAGACGACTTGCAATGAATGGTTTAGCCTGACGATACGTCCGCGCCTCTCTCTCTTCAAGGACGGGGATTCTTATCTGTCCAAGGCGACCCCCATAGGAGCGTACTGATGCTTTCTGGACTCTACCTGATTACTGATGACAACCGTGATGGCAAGCTGCTCAATCGAGTCCAACAAGCCCTGCTTGGTGGAACCCGAATCTTACAGTACCGCGCCAAACACCAGTCCCCGTCCGATCGCCTCGCTATGGCTGAGCAGTTACGTACAGCCTGCCATGAAGCTGGCGCCAAACTGATTATTAATGATTCGCCCGAACTGGCCCAGGAAGTAGATGCCGACGGTATCCACTTGGGACAGGATGATATGTCAGTCGGTCAGGCCAGGCAGCTTTTGGGTCGTGACAAACTGATTGGCGTTTCAACTCACAACGTCGACGAGGCCCTCAAGGCTGAAAGTCACGGTGCAGATTACATTGCCCTCGGCAGTGTTTTTGCGACCAGTTCCAAAGAAGATACCAACGTTGTTGGAATTGAAATGCTAAGTAAAGTTCGCCGCGCGGTTCGAATTCCACTGGTTGCTATCGGCGGCATTGATCCAGCTAAAGCTGACTTGGCGATTGAAGCCGGGGCTGATTCCGTTGCTGTGATTTCAGGCGTCATGAATGACCTGACACCAGCCATTGCGGCCCGCGAATATTCCCTGCTTTTTAATCGTGGGAAAGAGCTTCCTTATGGCCGGGTACTGACCATTGCCGGTTCCGATTCTGGTGGTGGAGCGGGGATACAGGCTGACCTGAAAACTATTACCCTGCTCGGCAGCTACGGCAGCAGTGTTCTGACAGCCCTGACAGCCCAGAACACCCTTGGTGTCGACGCGGTTGAGCCCGTGCAGGCGGGATTTGTCAGCGCACAGATCGATGCGGTCCTCTCTGATATCGGTACAGACACGGTTAAAACCGGGATGCTCAACTGGGGAGGGAACATTATCCGAATCGCTCGTGCCATCCAGAAGCGTGCCCTGCTCGCTATTGTCGATCCGGTCATGGTCGCCAAAGGTGGTGCCAAGCTTCTCGACCAGGAGGCGATAGACAGCCTTATTGCCCACCTGATCCCAAGAGCGTACCTGCTGACTCCGAACCTGCCTGAAGCTGAAGCCCTCACCGGAATGCCTGTGGAGAATGAACGAGAGATGGAACAGGCGGGACGGAGCCTTCAGGAGCTGGGTGCACGGAATGTTCTGATCAAAGGCGGACATCTGAAAAACAATCAGAATGCAATCGACCTGCTTTTAATCGGCGAACAGATCCACCGCTTTGAATCCCCCCGCATCGACACCAAAAACACTCATGGCACTGGCTGTACCTATTCAGCCGCTATCGCCACCTTCCTTGCTCAAGGGTACCCTCTGCTGAAAGCGGTTGAGCTCAGCAAGAAATTTATCGATCTGGCAATTGAACATGCTGTCGATTGTGGACAGGGTCGCGGGCCCGTCAACCACTATCGGGCTGCACAATTGCTTGCACAAGAAGATGAAGTGGAAAACTGATACAGTTAACGAATCTGGCGACTGAAGTTTGCTCACATGCAGCGTCACAGCCAAACAGGTTGCTGACGCTGCTTTTCTCTGTTCTTAGGTAGGATAATGACACAATTGGAAATGGCCCGTGCCGGCCAGATCAGTGAACTGGTACAACAGGCAGCAGCCACGGAAAACATTGAACCGGAACTGCTCCGGCAGAAGATTGCAGCCGGAACGGCTGTTATCTGCCGCAACAACAAACATATAAACACCCCTCCTCTGGCAGTTGGAGAAGGGTTGCGAACCAAAACCAACGCCAACCTTGGAACAAGCCAGGATGACACCAGCATCGACAAGGAGCTTGAAAAAGCCCATGTCGCTGTTGCCGCCGGAGCGGACGCGATTATGGACCTTTCAACCGGCGGTCCGATCGATGAAATCCGTGCTGCCATCGCTTCACAAACCAATGTCTGCCTCGGTAGTGTGCCTCTTTACCAGGCTGCCTGCGATGCCGTTTTGCATCAAGGCAAGCCGATCGTCGACATGACCGTTGAAGACATCTTCGCCGGTGTTGTCAAGCACCTGGAAGATGGTGTCGACTTCATCACGGTCCATTGTGGTGTCACCCGCGATACTGTTGCCCGAATGGAAAACGAGGGCCGAATTATGGAAGTGGTCTCGCGGGGAGGTTCCTTCACCGTCGAATGGATGCTGCATAACAACGCCGAAAACCCACTCTATGAACATTTTGACCGGCTGCTGGAGATCGTGCGCCCCTACGACGCGGTCCTTTCTCTGGGTGACGGGTTCCGCCCCGGCTGCCTTGCGGATGCTACCGACCGGGCGCAAATCCATGAGCTGATTCTGCTTGGAGAACTGACCCAGCGCGCGCAGAACGCGGGAATTCAGGTGATGATTGAAGGGCCCGGCCATGTTCCGCTGAACCAGATTGAAGCCAACATCAAGCTGCAGAAGCGACTTTGCCATGGGGCACCGTTCTATGTCCTTGGCCCGCTGGTGACCGATATCGCTCCCGGATACGACCATATTACCTCGGCTATCGGAGGCACAGTTGCCGCCGCCGCAGGTGCTGACTTCCTCTGCTATGTGACGCCCAGTGAGCATTTGCGTCTTCCCACCATCGAGGACGTCCACGAAGGCGTGATGGCGGTACGAATCGCTGCGCATGCTGCGGATATCGTGAAAGGGGTACCAGGAGCCATCGAAAAAGACAATGCCATGGCCCGCTGTCGCAAGAATCTGGACTGGAAAGGCCAGTTTGAATTGGCAATCGACCCGGAAAAAGCCCGCCGCTTGCGTGCTGAGTCGGGAGTCGATGAAGAGCACGGAGCCTGTACCATGTGCGGCTCCCTCTGCGCATACAAGGTCATGAACGAACGTCACGACAAAGAGACCGCAGCGAATTGACAAAAATGACAAAAGACCGTTCGCGATCTTTCACTCGTAACAGCGATATCGGAAAGTCAACTCAACATGTATCGACATATCATTACGATCCTGTTCCTGCTTGTACTGAATGGCTGCATGGGTAAATCCAACCTGATCGGCAATCCGGAACTTCCCTATCTACCGCAATCGGAACCCGTGGTTGGTGAAATACTCCACATGCCGACCGGGCAGACAGTTAAAAAAGAAACCATGCTGGAACATGCAGCGCAAACACGCATGGTTTACGTTGGAGAAATCCACGACAACCCGGCCTCCCATCATCTGCAGCTGGAGATCCTGACCTATCTGTACCAGCAAAATCCCGGCGGGGTCGCTCTGGCCATGGAGATGTTTACCCCTGAACAGCAGGAGGTTCTAGATCGCTGGTCGGCAGGTGAACTGTCAGAGAAAGAATTTATCAAAGAGGTTAAATGGTTCACCACCTGGAAGATGGATTATGGCTACTATCGCTCACTGCTGACGTTTGCTCGTGACAATAACATCCCGGTGATCGGAATCAACGCACCCAAGGATCTGGTCAGGGCCGTCGGCAGTGCGCCACTTGAAGACCAGCCGGAAGAGATTATGGAGCGTCTTCCTGAATTCGACTTTACCGACCCGTACCAGCAGGCGCTGACCAAGGCAATTTATGGTGGTCACCCGGTGAGCGATTCGATGAAGGAAGGATTCCTGCGCATTCAGACCCTGTGGGATGAAAGCATGGCTGAAAATCTGACCGACTATCTGCAGAGCGAGCAGGGGGACGGTCGTCAGGTGATGGTTGTAGCGGGAAGCAATCATGTCAGCTACGGCTTCGGTATCCCGCGTCGCGCCTTTCGCCGCCTACCGCTCAGCTATCTGTTGATCGGCTCCAGAGCAATTGAGATTGCGGAAGGAAAGGAGGTCGAGACGATGCAGGTCACCATGCCGAACTTCCCGATGCCGCCTTATCATTTCCTGACCTATACCCGCTATGAAAACTTGCCGGAGCGTGGAGTTAAACTGGGTATTCAGCTTCGGGAGATCGAACAAGACGTTACCGTTATCTCAGTAATACCCGGCTCAGCAGCTGAGCATGCCGGCATTGTCGCTGACGACATATTACGGAAAATCGACGGGATAGAAGTAGAAGAATCATTCGACCTGATTTATCAGCTCGAACAAAAACAAATGGAAGACCGGGCAATCCTCAAGGTGGAAAGAAATGGAGAAATCATTGAGATAGACGTCGATTTTTCCAAAGCGGAAATTCAACACCCTCCACAGTAGCTCATTTCGCTACTGACAGAACGCAAGCAGCCTCTGAGTCACGAAGATCAGGGCTGCAATGTTTACAAATTCGGCCTTCATTTGACAACAGATGGAAGATTGACCGTGACGGTTGTCCCTGTCCCCTTCAAGCTCTCGACGCGAATGCTCCCGTTGTGAGCATCGACAATCTGCTTCGCAATACTCATTCCAAGTCCAAGACCACTCACAGCAGTATCGGAGACATCGGCGCGATAAAACTTGTCGAAAATTCGTTCAACCTGCGCGGACGTCATCCCGATTCCACAATCCTCAACCTTGATCTCCCATCCATCAGTGTCGAATTGCCCGGTAACGACTATCTCACTCCCCTTCGGCGAGTACTTCACAGCGTTACTGAGCAGGTTTTCCAGAACCTGATTGATTCGATGACGATCAATCAGCATCATGGAATGTTCGGTACTTTGCGGCAATTCAAGCTGAAAGGTGTGGCCAGAGCCGTTAACCTGAAAGAATTCAATCGTCTTGGTCAGGACATCCCTCATGTCCGCCTTTTGCAGGTCGAGAGTCACAGAATGCCCACTCTCAATACGACTGATATCGAGCAGATCATCAATAATACGGCTGAGCGCTTCGCCTCGATCATAGACATCAGCAAGGAACTCCTGGGTTTGCTCCCTGGAAAAACCACCATACTGTTCTGAATCGATCAAAAGTTCCGTGAAGCCCATCATGGCGGTTAACGGGGTGCGGAGCTCATGAGCAGCTGTCGAGATAAATTCATTCTTCACCCGATCCATCTCAACCAGAACCCGTTCAGCGGCTTTCTCGGTGGTGATATCACGGATAACAGTCATGAAGAGTGGTTCTTTAAAAAACTTCATAATACGGGACGAAATCAGGGTCGTCCTGATTTCACCACTTCGGCCTCTGAATCCGGCCTCAAAATTGTTGACCTCTCCATCGCGATTCAGAATATCCAGATACAGATCACGCTGTTGCATATCTACCCAGAGGTTTATCTCAGCTGAACTTTTGCCAATGACGACATCTTTCGAAAATCCACTCTCAGCCTCAAATGCCCTATTGACATCAACAAACACGCTGTCTTCCAATCGCATAATGACAACCGGATCCGGGTTCGTCTGAAAAATATGCCGAAACCGATTTTCACTTTCGCGCAGAGCCTCTTCGGCAAGTTTACGATCATTGATGTCAGTGTGCGTCCCGGTAACTCGGGCAGGGGCACCAAACTCATCACGCTCGGAGGTTATGCCCTGAGCATGAATCCACATCCAGGAGCCCTGTTTGGTTTTGAACCTGAAATCAGCTGAATAATGATTGATTTTCCCCGTCAGATAACTTTTAATGGCTTTTTCAGCCTGTATCAGATCCTCGGGGTGCACTCGCTGCTGCCATTCCTTATATGTGTGTGAAAATTCATCCACATCATAGCCAGCCATTAAAAAATAATTTTCGTCATAGAAGACTTTTCCTGTTTGAGGGTTCCAATCCCATATACCACTATTGGCACCCTTAAGAGCCAACGACAGTCTCTCTTCGCTTCGCTGCAACAATTCAACTCTTTCCTGAACTTGGCCTTCCAAGTCTCGGTTCAGTTCTTGAAGCTCCTCGGCCTGTCGACGGTTCTCCAGCATCAATGCGACTAGATTAACGGTATTTTCCAAATGGGGAAGATATCCATGGGCCTTTTCATGATCGTCCAATACAAGGACAATTTGCCCGTATGTTTTCTTGTTGGTTTGCAGTGGAAGGGAGACCAATCGATCTGATTCCGCTGAGATGATAAGCTGCGCGTCCTGCCAGGAGGGGGGCCACTCGGGCTGTTTCCTCAAATCCGACGGGGCTCGGGAAACCAGTATGTCTTCAATATAGATGACCGCAGAGCTGACGCCAGGAATTTCGGAAAGGACATAGCAGACCAGTTCCCCAAGCTTCAGGTTGTCAGGTGCAATACTCAGGGCACTCTGCAACAGCAGAATGCGCCCCAGAATAGCAAGTTCGTTCGCTTCTTTAGTCACGATCTTGCTTCGCGCGAGCCTTTAATTTTTGCAGAAAAATCGACGGTTCGACGTAGTAGGGGTTTTTGATATATTGCCCTCTGATTATCATCACAGGGTGTACATTCAGAACATCCATAATGGTTTGGCCGTCAAACTGACGGGCGTCATACTGTCAACAGGCGGTATAGGGATATTTTTCCAGCAAAGTATTCAAGCGGGATTCATAATCCATAAGCTCAAGGTGATTGGCCCGACCTTCGGTCAAACACCAACTCATCTCCCCGGTTCCACGAGCACCGGTATAACCCTCATCCAATGCACCAAGGTAGAAATCCCTGACAATATCGAGCATCTCTTCAGTCTTGAAAAAACCACTGGGACAGTAAGCAGGAGCCGCATCTGCGAGCGTAAACTCACCAGGCTTTGTATCACTGAAATCGACACCTTGATTTTTCAGATGATCGAGCATCTCTTCATTGGTCATACTATCGACCAGATAAAGCAACTTTTCCTTTGCAGCATGACCACTCTGAAGATATTTCGCCATGACCTCAAAACGCTCTTCATCGTCGTTAAAGATGTAACAGATGTGTTGCCCCTCAGGAAATTCCTGAGCGGACAAACCTAATGATATTGTCCTTCTAGGCTTCGTCATGACACTCCTCCCTGAAAGACCCTTTTAAAAAAAGAACACTGGCAAGAAAAACCTCAAGAAATTAACTACCTCTGCCTTCATACTAAACAATTTATCTAAAAGCTACAAACATTTAGATAAATCTTGAGCAAATAAGTAAATGAGGGGCATTACGGTTTCACAGTTACGAAGGGTTGCTCAAAAAAAATACCCCGTGATCTAGGAGGGGATCACGGGGCAAGGGTTTGGGAGGTATGTCTAGGAATCTTTGTCATTTCTTTCAACGTTTTGTCTGCCACAACCAAGCGTTGATGGTTAATATATAACCACATTGGTAATATATGTCAACAAAAAAAATGATCTCGTGGGAAAAGACTGATTTTCACATTGCTCACACAATACGAGCGACTAAATACTGGCCAGGAAAATGACAATCGAAGCAGACCCGTCCTGCTTGAGTTGAGCCACAATCCATAAAAACAAAACTAATGATATTTAAAAGCTCTAATGGCGGCGCAAAGGTTTCAAGGGAGCATGACCTGGCTGGGGCTGAGTGGACACTTCATTCCGCCGAATCGGGCCTCGTTCGATATCAACCCACCCACTTGAGCGTAAAAAGCTCTGGATTCGTTTAGTGTCTATTAATTGCTGGAGTTCTCGACTGGAAACTTTACTGAAAGTACCGTCAATATTTTTAACATGTATCATCTTATGACTCCTGCCTCTGTGCCAGATAACTGATGTATTCTTCCCTGATCTCTCCAATCCAACTCACACTCAGCCGATGGATTCAGCTGGTTTCATTACTTGGTAGCCTCAACGTACAGAATTCAGCTTATATGGTTAATGTGAAAGCCCGTACAAAGTTAGCCATTGATGACCAAATCAGGACTGTTTAAATGCACACAGAACAAAGAACAAGCCTGATCTTTTGATGATTATAACCTCAGCAAAAAAGCAAAGGCCGCCCCGGGTCACGGGGCAGCCTTTGCGTCTACCTTGATCCAGAGGAACTAGGCCTTACCTGCACTCCCCAGGACCGCCTGGTTCTTATGCTTGATCAACTCCACCAACTCACTACGCGCCGCACCAAGATATTTACGCGGATCAAATTCGCCAGGATGTTCGGACAAATACTCGCGGACCTTAGCGGTCACGGCCAGACGACCGTCAGAATCGATATTGATCTTACAGACAGCGCTTTTTGCCGCCTTGCGAAGTTGCTCTTCCGGAACCCCGACAGCTCCGTCCATCTTGCCGCCGTAGCGGTTGATCAACTCGACATATTCAGGCACGACGCTGGATGCGCCGTGCAGGACGATAGGAAACCCGGGAATCCTCTTTTCGATCTCTTCAAGTATATCGAACCGTAGCGGCGGAACTGACTCGCCAGGAGCCAGTTTAAACTTGTATGCCCCGTGGCTGGTCCCGATAGAGATGGCCAGCGAATCTACGCCTGTTTTCTTAACAAAGTCTTCGACTTCATCCGGCTGGGTATAAGTGGATTCTTCAGCAACCACCTCGTCCTCGATTCCAGCCAGCACACCTAATTCACCCTCGACGGTAACATCCCGCTCATGGGCGTACTCGACAACCTGACGAGTCAGAGCAACATTTTCATCGTAAGGAAGATGGGAGCCATCAATCATCACCGATGAAAATCCGGAATCGATGCAGGATTTGCAGAGCTCAAAGGAATCGCCATGGTCCAGGTGCAGCACAATCGGGATATCCTTATCCATCTCTTTTGCCATCTGGACCGCACCCATCGCCATGTAACGCAGCATGGTTTCATTGGCGTAGTTTCTGGCACCCTTGCTCACCTGAATAATAACGGGCGAGTCTGTTTCTGCACAGGCAACCACAATTGATTGCAGCTGCTCAAGATTATTGAAATTATAAGCAGGGATCGCATAACCACCATCAACTGCCCGGTTAAAGATTTCACGCGAATTCACCAATCCCAGCTCTTTGTAACTGACGGCATCACTCATGGTTCTTTTCCTCCACTGAAATTTCTGAGATATTAGGCCCGAGGCAGTGAGCAGTCCGTGGATGATTCAAGCGATTTTCCATCAGTGACTCACAGAGACAGGCGTTCAAATACAGGACGGGACAATTAATAGCAACAGATCGTCGTCTTGTCCAGAAAAGTGACTCTACCCCCCGCTTTTTGCTGAAAACCTGAGTCTGGTAAAGATAGTTGCATTGACGCCGGACATTTATTAGTATACCCGCGCTTTTCAATAAGTCTTTTTCAGTAATAGTTCAGATTCCAGTAATATTTTAATGACCTTCAGCACGAAAGGCTGACGACATGAGTTCAGAAAAAGCAGAGGAATATTTCAAGGACTGGAAAGAGAGAGAGGAACTCGCGGAATCGATGATTCCCGTTATCGGATATCTCTATCGAGACTGCGAGGTCATCTGTAACATTTTCGACCGGTCGCTGGTCCATAAATCAGCGATTGATATTCTTCGAGTCCATCGATTTGCCCGCCAGATTCTCGACAAGGAGTTATGGGTCAGCGATACCATGCCGATCCTGTTTGCCATTGCAAAGCTCGACCTGGCTCCGGGAAAGATCGATCTGGCCAAACTGGCAATCCGTTATCAGAAACTCAAAGGCAAGGTCAGCGTCGCAGATTTCGTTGCTGAACAACTGGCCGACCTCAACACCGGACTGGCCCGGCAATTGAGCGAACCCCGAGATGTGGTCCTGTACGGCTTCGGCCGCATCGGCCGGCTGCTGGCCCGGATTCTCATCGCTCAAGTTGGCGGAGGCAACAAACTGCGCTTGCGCGCCGCGGTGGTCCGCAAGGGGGGGGATGAAGACCTTGCCAAGCGTGCCAGCCTGCTTCGGCGCGACTCAGTACATGGTCACTTTGAAGGGACTATCAGGGTCGATGAAGAAGAGAACGCCATCATCGCCAACGGCAACATGATCCGCATCATTTACTCTGATGCACCTGACACCATCGACTACACAAAATTTGGCATCAGCAATGCTATCGTGATTGATAATACTGGAAAATGGCGCGATCGAGAGGGGTTGGGGCGACACCTCAAATCAAAAGGAGTGACCCAGGCCCTGCTGACAGCACCGGGCAAGGGTGACGTCCCGAATATTGTTTATGGCGTCAATCATGAACAGTTGAACATCGATGAAGCAATCGTCTCTGCTGCCAGTTGTACGACCAACGCCATTGTGCCTATACTAAAAGCAATCAACGACAAGTACGAGATTATCAACGGACATGTTGAAACCTGTCATTCTTTCACCAACGATCAGAACCTGATCGACAACTATCACAGCAAAAACCGTCGTGGTCGCAGTGCGCCACTGAATATGGTTATCACCGAAACAGGAGCGGCCAACGCTGTTGCCAAAGCTCTCCCTGAACTGGCAGGAAAGCTGACCGGAAATGCGATCCGGGTGCCGACCCCGAATGTCTCACTGGCTATTTTGAATCTGACCCTCAACAAGAATACAACTGTGGAGGAGATCAACGACTACCTGCGGGATATCTCTCTCGATTCGCCGCTGCAGGATCAGATCGATTTCACCAATTCCCCGGAAGTTGTCTCCACGGACATTGTTGGCTCCCGCTATGCGGGTGTGGTTGATTCGCTGGCAACCATCGTTCAGAAGAATCGTTGCGTCCTCTATGTCTGGTACGACAACGAGTACGGCTACAGTTATCAGGTGGTACGATTGGTGGAAAAACTCTCCGGACTCGAACTGGGGCACTATCCTCGTTGAGGGTTCTCCAGCATTAGCATCAGAAAAAAAGAGGCGCACCCTATCACGGCTGCGCCTCTTATCATTTTTATCGGTGTTTATTATTAGTTGAAACGACGCATCGCGCGTTGCTTCTTACGCAGACGACGCTGCGCTTCCTTCTCTTTGCGCTTCTTCTTTACGCTTGGCTTCTCGTAAAACTTGCGCTGCTTCATTTCGCGGAAGAGGCCTTCCTGCTGCAGCTTTCGCTTAAGCACCTTGATGGCTTTTTCAACATTGCCATCCATGACTGAAATTTCCACGGGAAAATCACCTCACTCTCACGAATAATCTGTGGGCCAGCCCACGAAAGAGGGTTTATAGCCTTTTTTTGAAGAAAATGTCAAGTATTTATCGCCGGACATGTTTAATCCGACAGAACTATTTCCGCTGCAGCAGGGAAACTTTCAACCCACCGTTTGAAAACAGCAGTCGCTGCTGCCAGTTCAGGCCTGTCGCCCTGGTTAAAGAATCACGAGGGCTGAGTAGCGCAGCCTGCCATTCGGAAAAAACATTTTTATAGAGATGGCCCAGTTCAACATAGAGATGATCAAGTGTTTCATTATCGCCAATCCTCTCCCCGTAGGGTGGATTACAGAGGATCAAACCATCGACAGCAGGAACCTGCAGTTCCTGCATCGGCTGAACGGAAAAATCGATCAGATCTGACACGCCTGCCTGTGCAGCATTTTTATTGGCAGCTGCAATCGCCTGTGAGTTTATATCAACGCCACAGATTCTGATCGGGGTCGTTTCAAGTCGCTGACGATCAGCCTCTTGCAACAGAGATTGCCATAAACCATTCCGATAGCGAGGCCACTCCATAAAAGCGAACCGTCGATGTCGACCTGGAGGCCGGTTGGCGGCAATCAGCGCAGCCTCTATAGCAAAGGTTCCGGAACCGGTCATGGCATCAACCAACGACTTACTGCCGTCCCAACCCAGCAGTTGCAGGATTCCAGCGGCCAGAGTCTCACGAAGCGGAGCGGCAACGGCATCCTGCCGATAGCCGCGACGGTGCAGCAAGGTACCGGAACTGTCCACCGAGACGACACAATTGTCATCCTCAAGACGGACCATCACTAGCGAAGCTTCACCCTCGGTGGAGGAAGACGCACCGAGAGTTCTTTCAATAGCGGCGGAGACCGTCTCTGCCACCCGCCCACTGTGAACCAGACGAGAACTATGACAACTGGCACGAACATCCAATTGACCACCAGGGTGCAAAAAACGCCCCCACGGAAGCCGAAGCAATTTACGGTAAAACCCAGGAAAATCCCGCGCGTGGAGCTCCCCGACCCGAACCAGAATCCGGGTCGCTGCCCGTAACCAGAGGTTGGCCAGATAAAGCTCCCGTAATCCTCCCTCAAACTCGACTCCACCAACCAGAAGACGCAGGGGTTCAATCCCCAGGCGTTTGAGTTCTTTGCAACAGACTTCTTCCAAGCCGGGCAAAGTGACGACAAAATACCTGTCCTGTCGCTGTTTCAATTGGAACTTCCTCCAGTGGATATGCATGGGAGATAGAAAACGCGAACCATAGCACAGTGACTGCCAGCAGGCAGTAGGATTTCTTTCATTTCCTCATTTCTCCGTTTGTCCCGTAACGCTTTTTCTGTATAATGCAACATTTCGGAGAATGCATCCTTTGGGTTTGCGCGACCGATACCGGTTCCGGCAGCTGAAATAGACCCATGTCATCTAGACCGCCTCTAATATGGTCACTGTTCGATTATAGATTATTGGCCAGGTAATCGTTCTTGCAAAAGGTTTTTCTATCATGATTCACCAACGCTATTTCAGACCTGGACAAAAAATCTTACTTCACCCTAAGGACCCAACCACACCTGATGGATATGCAGGTCTGCTGAGCAGTTATCTGCAGGGTGGTGGAGATGATTATTTTGATTTAAAGCTTCCTTATGGTGCAGACGCCGCCAGCCAATACCCATTCCATGAAGAGATGAATTTCGAACTGAGTTCTGACAGTCTTGGTCTGGGCGCCAAGATTACTGGCCGCTTTAAGGAGCTTGTCTCAGGTGATACCATCAGGTTGCATATCTTCCCTGATCTGCAGATGTTTCAGCGCCGGATCAAACCACGCATCGACTGCAGGACCGGAATCCGTTTCACCCGGGGTCGCGGCTCATTGCAATCCATGCGTGAATCATGGGAGAAGAACGTAAAGGTCTTAACCAGCGGCAAACCTTTGCCTGCGCTGAAGGGGTTCAATGACTGTAAAATAAATCTCAGCTCCGGCGGTATCCGGTTTGCGGTCAAACCTCCCGCAGAACCCGCAGATCTCTGTCTTCTCCTGCTCGATATTGAAGATGAAAAGCCTCCGATCTGCGCCCTGGCAGAGATCATCTGGTCGATCCCCGATCAGGACGGCGAGGTCCTGCTGACCGGAATGCAGTTCCTGAACATCACCGTGGAAGACCAAAAACGGATCGACAACTTTGCCAGCCGCAAAAAAAAGAAGGCTTAGCGGTTAAATGCCATCCCGAGCAATACACTATCTTTTTTGACCAATACTTTCGTGGTATGTTTTTTAGCAGATTCAACCCAATAACCAGTTAAAGAAACGACCTATTTTATGCAGCAGATCTCTGAAAGTGAAATCCTTCATGCCTGCCGTGTCCTTTTCGGGTCTGAGTTGCATTTAAGCCGTGGATTTCTCAACTATCTGCAACCATCTGGTGCCCGCACTGCGTACAGAAAAAAAGCCATGCTGACCCACCCGGATCGGTTTGTCAGTTCCTGTTCCATTATCCTGGCGAAACAGAAAAAACTTTTCCAGAGCCTTAATCAAGCACATGAAGTGGTACAGAGCTATCTGAGGCAACGAAACATTGCGCCTGTTGACTTGCGCCAACATCCACAGGCGGCACAAAACTCACGACCGCACCGCAGACGTCCGACCCCAGACACCAATCGCTTTTATCGCGGAACACTACCGAACAGACCGCTGCAGCTTGCCCAATTCCTGTACTATGAGAGCTTAATCCCCTACGCGGCAGTTATCTCTGCGATCACCTGGCAGCGACAACAACGACCGTCCGTGGGACAAATCGCTCAACGCTGGCGTTGGCTGAACGACAAAGACATCGACCGAATCCTCAAGTTACGTAGCGGGTTCTCCCGTTTTGGTGAACGCGCTCAACAACTTGGTCTGCTCAACCCGCTTCAGGTTCGCACACTTCTGCTCCACCAACGGGCCAACCAGAAGCAGATTGGCCGCTATTTTGTTGATCACGGCTACATTACTGAAAAAAACCTGGAACGCCTGCTAGATAAACTTTCCGAGCACAATCTCAAATATCGTCATGGCTTCTCCGGACAATATTACACTCGAAGCTAGATCAAACCAGTCTCACCGCGTGTAACATTTTCAGCACACTATGCAACATTCAAGGAGGTACAACATGGGCATTCTGGCCCCTTCCGCCAGCATCTGCCATTTTCAGATCACCGGCTCGCTTCCAGATGACACAACTCCGGATAAGATGGTTGAACAACTGAGCAATCAGGGATTCAAATCAATTGAGCAAACCTCAGATGAACTTTCCATCGGCTGGGTCACCCTGGACGATCCGGACTGCGGTGTCTTCAGTCACCCGGAAGTCTGTCGCCGTGACCATCATATCTGCTTTTCCCTGCGCCAGGATCGGCGACGCGTCCCGGCGGCACTCTATAAACGTCAAGTCGCTCAGTTCAGCGAGCAGTTTCTGGAGAGCCGTCCCGAACTAAAAAGAGTTCCCAAGGGTGAGATGGAAGAGATCCGCGATCGTTCACGGTCCCTGTTGATGGCCCGCACTCTCCCCTCACCTGCCATTTACGATGTCAACTGGGACACCGAACGGAATATCGTCCGCTTCAGCAGCCTGAACCAGAAAACAATTGAAACTTTTCTGGGGATGTTTCACCAGACCTTCCCAACTCTGCGGCTGAATCTCTATCACCCCATGGCTCGCGCTGAAGAGATACTTCCTGCTGAGCGACAACCTGCGTTGCAAAAAGCCAACCGGGCACAAACCGACAGCGCAATCGAGCAGATCGATGCAAACCGCTGGCTTGGCAACGAATTCCTTCACTGGCTGCTCTATCGAACCCTCAATTCAGACTCCCGCTACGCAGTCACCCGTCCGGGACCGTTGCTTGAAAAGGAGCCGTTTATAGCCTATCTGGATGATCGACTGCTCCTGGTCGGCGGTGGACAGGATGGCCTGCAAAAAATCGTCGTGGCCGGGCCACAGGACAGTTATCGTGAAGTCAAAGCCGCCCTCCTGCAGGGAAAGCTGATCGAAGAAGCTACCTTGCACATGCAGAGAGATGACGAATCCGCCTGGAAAATGACCCTCAAGGCCGAACGTTTCTACTTCGGCAGCTATCGAACACCAATGATCAAGCCGGACAGCGACCCCAGTGATGATCCTGCTGCTGAAGCGGAAGCCGCATTCTTGACCAAAATCGGCGCCATCGAGGAGGGTGAGCAGATGTTCGACAGCCTGTTGAGCGGATTTCTGCAGATTCGCCTGGGTGATTCCTGGGCTGAAGAGCTTCAGGTTATGGAAAAATGGCTACAAGAATCTTAAATAGTTATTGTAAAAGTTCAGATTTGGAGCGAAACGGAAGGGCATCGTCCGGCACGACAGACGATGCTTTTCTTCTGTTCGGAACAAAAATCCTACCAGAAAGGAAACTGAGCCAGGCAGCTGTGGTAGTATGATTGACGAGGAAAAAATAACTGCTGCTGCGAAAGGAAAAGCGATGTTCAGATTTCTGTTTAGTCCCGTTCTGGTTATCGGGTTACTCTTGGTGACTGCCACCCTCTCAATGGCGCAGGAAACAAAGATCAAAGTATACACGAGCCCTGGCTGAGGTTGCTGTCACGGCTGGATTGAGCATCTGGAAGAGAGCGGCTTTGTCGTTGAGGTTGAAAATTCAAAAAATATCTCAATGATAAAAGACCGCCTCCATGTACCGGAGAAACTTCAATCCTGCCATACAGCCATAGTTGATGGCTACATTCTGGAAGGGCACGTCCCCAGCGATGAAGTATTTCGCCTGCTGGAAGAAAGACCGGACATCATCGGCCTGAGTGTACCGGGAATGCCAACCGGCTCCCCGGGCATGGAGATGGAAGGGGAAGAGCCGGACCCATATCGAGTGATCTCTTTCGACAACAAGGGTAGAACTGCGGTGTTTGCGACCTACCCGAAGTAAAATCTAGCGAGTCTGGAGTTGGCTCTCTTCAATCAATTTTGCTGAGAGCAACAACGTCTCGACCGGCTCTCCGGGAAAATCAGACGAAAATTTCAACTCGGGCCTGACCTCGCCTTTCTTCAAACGAGACAAAAACTCATCTCGTGAGATTTCGAATGCCCCCAGGCTGAGCAGGTGTGACGTCGTCTGCTGACAATCGATCAGTTCAAAATCTGCCGCTTCCAGGCGGCAGGCAAGGCCGACCAAAGCCACCTTGGAAGCATCGGAACGATGACTGAACATCGACTCGCCGAAAAAACACCGCCCCAGACATAGGCCATAGAGTCCACCGACCAGCATATCTCCCTGCCAACACTCCACCGAATGAGCAAACCCCAGTCGATGAAGGTTACGATAAGCGGCTTGCATCTCCGGAGAAATCCAGGACCCCTCCCCACCCTCCCGACACCGGTCGTCCCGACAGTTTTGAATCACCTGATCAAAGGCCTGGTTGAAGCTCACTCGATAGATGTTACGTCGCAGGGTCTTACGTAAAGAACGGGAGATGTGAATTTCACCAGGAGAAAGAATACAGCGCGGATCAGGTGACCACCAGAGGATCGGTTCCCCCTCATTGTACCAGGGGAAAATTCCCAGGCTGTAAGCGAACAATAATCGCTGTGGAGAAAGATCGCCGCCGACTGCCAGCAGACCACAGTCCTCAGCGGCATCCACTGGAGGAAACCAGAGCAGTTTATCCAGCTGAAAGCAGGGCATGAGATCGAGCTATTGAAAAGTGAAGGTAAACTTGCCGGCACGGAATCCGATTCTCACTTCACCACCATCGCGCAACCGCCCGAACAGAATCTCCTCAGCCAGAGGATCACTGATTTCTGTCTGCACCAGTCGACCCAGCGGACGCGCGCCGAATTGCGGATCATAACCGCGTCGCGCCAACTCCTTGCGCGCCGCAACTGAGACAGTCAGGCGATTATTCTTCTCCGTGAGTTGGCCGGACAATTCGAGCAGGAACTTATCGACCACCTGCAGCATGGTCTTTTCATCCAGTGAAGCAAAGGTGATAGTTCCATCGAGGCGATTGCGGAATTCCGGGCTGAACGCTTTTTCCAACGCCTGCCTGGGCGGCGCTTGACTACGCTCACCAAAACCGATCGGCGACAGGTTCATTTCCCGGCCACCGATATTGCTGGTCATGATCAAGACCACATTGCGGAAATCGGACTCTTTGCCATTATTGTCGGTCAGGGTACCATGATCCATCACCTGCAGCAGGATATTAAACAGATCGGGATGGGCTTTTTCGATTTCATCGAGCAGCAGCACCGAGTACGGGTTCTTGCGCACCCCCTCAGTGAGCAGTCCACCCTGATCGAAACCGACATAACCAGGGGGGGCGCCAATCAAACGAGCGACGGAGTGTTTCTCCATATACTCACTCATGTCAAAGCGAAGGAACTTGACCCCGAGTTGCAACGACAACTGTCGGGCAACTTCAGTTTTACCGACACCAGTCGGACCGGTAAACAGGAGTGAACCAACAGGCTTGTCTGGGTGGCCAAGGCCTGCTCGTGAACGATGAATAGAACGGACCAGGTGATCGATAGCTTGATCCTGACCGAAGACGACACGCTTCAGGTCACGCTCCAGATAACGCAGCCGCTGTCGATCCGAACCGCTGACGGTACGAATCGGCACCCGCGCCATGCGCGCCACCACCCGTTCAATATCATCGACGCTGATCTTTTTACGCTTACCACCCTCCAGTCGGTGCTGTGCTCCAGCTTCGTCAATAACATCAATCGCCTTGTCCGGCAGATGTCGATCTGTCAGGTGCTTGACAGAAAGCTGAACTGCGGCTTCAATCGCCGCCGGAGAATAGCTTCCCTGGTGATGTTCTTCGTAGCGTTGTTGCAATCCTTTCAGAATTTCCAGGGCTTCTTCCTGACTGGGTTCCGGCAGGTCTATTTTTTGAAAGCGACGGGACAGAGCGCGGTCTTTATCAAACAGGTTGCGATACTCTTCATAGGTGGTCGAACCGATGCAACGTAATTCTCCGTTGCCAAGAATCGGCTTGAGAATATTGGAGGCATCGAGTGAACCGCCACTGGTCGCACCGGCACCAACGATGGTGTGAATTTCGTCGATAAACAGGATCGCCTTGTCACGCTTCTGCAACGATTGCAAAACGGCTTTCAACCGTTCTTCAAAATCGCCACGAAATTTTGTCCCCGCCAGCAACGCCCCCATGTCGAGAGTAAAAATCTCACTCCCCTGTAGAAGCTCAGGCACCTCTCCTGCCGCAAGTCGCAGAGCCAGGCCTTCTGCCATTGCTGTTTTTCCGACACCCGGGTCACCAACAAAGATCGGGTTATTCTTGCGACGTCGACAAAGAACCAGAATCGTTCGTTCCAGTTCGAGTTCACGGCCGATCAAAGGATCTATTTTCCCTGCTTCAGCACGCTCCAGAAGATCGATGGTGTAAGCCTTGAGTGGGTCAACCGGCCTGGACTGAGGGTTCCCCTGCTCTTGCGGTCCCGGTTCAATAGGTGATTCTTCCGGCGCATCATTCTGAGCTGAGGCACCAGCTCCGTGAGAGATATAATCGAGCAGGTCAATCCGTTCAATCCCCTGATTCTGCAAGAAATGGCACGCGTGAGAATTATCTTCCTCAAAGATCGCGGCCAGCAGATCCCCGACCCCGACCTCTTCCTGGTTGGAGGATTGCATGTGCAGGACTGTTCGCTGCAGCATTCTCTGCAACGCCTGGGTCTGCCGTGGGACTTCATCGTCCTCCAGGTCTTCTGGTAGCGCCTCAAGGTGCTTATCGAAAAATTCCTCCAAATGTTTTTTGAGTATTTCAATATCGCCACCGCAATCGCTGATGATCTGCTGACCAAACTTTTCAAACAGCAGACCATAGAGCACATGCTCGGTGGTCAGGTACTCATGTCGGCGCCTCTGGGCTTCCCTGACAGCAAGAGTAAAAGCAATTTGAACATCCTGACTAAACATATATGCACCATCTCTATGAGGAAATTAGTAAAAAATTTAATCGGTCATCACTGACCAGCGAACACGGGGTCGAATACCTGCTACGACACTAAAATTGTCGCGCAGGGACAGACACAAGTCAAGTCAGGGATGATGAGAATCAGGCTTCTTCCAACACGGCCCGTAGAGGATGCCCTTCTTTCCGGGCACGTTTGTGAACAGACTCGACCTTGCTCTCAGCAACGGCATAGGGATAGGTTCCGCAGATACCCGCACCCCGAAAATGAACATGCAGCATAATCTGATTCGCCTCTGGTGGCGGTTTGCGAAAGATCTGTTCCAGGACGTCCGTTACGAATTCCATTGGCGTATAGTTATCATTCAGCAGAACAACCTTGAACAGTGGAGGTGACACTGCTTTCGACTGCGGATCTGATGTTGTTCGTGTTCCGGATTTGTGCTGCCCCATACCCATGCAATCCTTACTGACAACGGTTGATATCTTTTTCTAACCTTTACAATTTTCACATTATCTGGATTTTGGAACTTGCGCAACAGTTGTAAAGCACTTTTCTACGATAAAAAAACAGGGATAAAAAGAATCTGAGCCAGAGAAAAAAGGGACGTGACTCGCCGGGATCAGATGTCTTAAAAATCGACTCTGAGGTATCTCATGCCAGCTCAAGCCAGCTCATGCCAATCAAGCCGCTTGCCTGAAAACAAAGCTGCTTTAGCTGCCGGCGTTTGCAACAGGTATCGAACCAGCCCCGTCAACTCGGCACTTCGGCCCTCAAGCCCGGCATTCTCCAGCCCAGCCCCGATTCCCAGATAGAGAGACTCGAACAACTGTTGCTGAAACAGATTCATCAGCACTGGACTGCTCTCACCGAAAAGATTCGCGGTCAATGCCTGCCGGCAACTTTTCGCGCTGGTTGAGGTCACGCTTCGGCAGAGTAGTGGCCTCACGGTGTAGATTCGACAGCTGCCGGAATCATCGAGAAAAGCACAGGACTGGCGCAGATAGATCCGCTCATCATCCGTCAAGCCCCGCACAGCCCGCCAGAGAATATCCAGACGCTCAATGATTTCAGACTGTTGCTCAAGCGGAAGAGTCTGCACATATCCGGCAATTGCTAGCCCCTCAGGGAACAGAATGGAGACATTAACCACGCAACAACTGGCGCATCCGGCTCGGCACGCTATCAGACCGAAATCACCTTCGCCCGATTCGACCAAGTGCTGTTCGGCCTGATCAGTTATCTTCCGCAGTGAAAGACTCAAAGATCCGAAGTCAGCCGCAGACAGTTCAATCGCTGTGGACACCTTCTCTTGATAGTTTTCAAAATCGAACTTTTTCATTACCGCTGTCTTGATAATTCCTATGGAGAGACGAATAATTTCTCTGTGCCTTTAATCTTATCAACTCGTCGATGTTCTGCAAAACCGTTTTCATACACCGAATCGATCTGAACATGTTAAACTTCACCCGAACACGAAACCAGACGACATATAAAACCTGTTTTGGAGTTGAAAATGAAGAACAAATTATTCCTGTTTCCACTTCTTGCCATCTTGCTGCTGACCAATCTTTCGGGCTGTGGTTACAACACGATCCAGAGAAATGAAGAAGCCGTCTTCGCAGCCTGGGCTGACGTGGAGGCAACCTATCAACGCCGGATGGACCTGATTCCCAACCTGGTCGAAACGGTCAAGGCCTATGCCGCCCATGAAAAAGAGACTCTGACGGCCGTCACAGAGGCACGCGCCAAAGTCGGTCAGGTCAACATTTCCTCAGACCAGATCGGCCAAACTGCCGAAATGGCGCAATTCCAGCAGGCACAGGGGGGACTAACTTCAGCTCTCTCACGACTGCTGGTGGTTGCGGAACGTTACCCCGACCTGAAAGCCAACCAGAACTTTCTTGATCTGCAGCATCAACTGGAGGGAACCGAAAATCGCATCAACGTGGCTCGTCAGCGTTACAACAAGGCAGTACAGACCTTCAATAGTTCGATTCGTACTTTTCCGAACAATCTGACCAATAACTTCATGCTGCACCTGGAACGCAAAGAACCGTTCGCGGCTGACGCCGGTGCGGCCCAGGCTCCCAATGTGAGCTTCTGATATGGTCCGCTTGCTGCTCATTTTCATCCTGCTGCTGCCACTTTCTGCCCAGGCTCTCGATATTCCGAAAGCCACTGGCTATATTAACGACCGGGCCGGGCTGCTCTCGGCGCCGGTGCGCCTGAAGCTGGAACAATTTCTACGCCAGTTCGAAGAGAGTGATTCGACCCAGATTACGGTCCTGACCATCCCTTCTCTTGAAGGTGAAGTATTGGAAGAATACGCCCTGAAAGTTGCTGAAAGCTGGAAAATCGGCCAACAAGACAAGGACAACGGCGCACTCCTGCTGGTTGCCGAACAGGAGCGCAAAATCCGTATCGAAGTCGGTTATGGTCTGGAGGGAAAGCTGACCGATCTGCTATCAGGCAGGATTATCGATCAGGAGATCACCCCCAGGTTCAAAACCGGTGACTTTGACGGTGGTATCGTCGCCGGTGTCGCGTCCATAGCCGAAGCGGTGCGTGGAGAATACAAGGGGAACGGAACAACCAAAAACGCCAAGAAAAAGAGCCCACTCGGCTTCCTCGCTCTGTTGCTTTTCCTGGGACCTGGACTTTCCCTGTTCAGTGGTCGTGGTCGCGGCCGTGCCCGTCGCAGTGGATTATGGATTGGCGGTTTTGGCGGCGGTGGAGGGTTCGGGGGAGGCGGAGGAGGATTCTCCGGTGGCGGAGGCGGCTTCGGCGGCGGCGGATCAAGCGGAAGCTGGTAAAACGGTCCCAGCATCTGATCTTTCATAACATGCAACACAGCGCTATCAGGACAAACCATGACCACTGCTAAAAACTTTTTCAGCAAAACGGAACAACAACAGATTGAAGCAGCCGTTCGCGAGGTCGAGAAAACCACCAGCGGAGAAATAGTGCCGATGGTGGTTGATGCCTCCTATGACTATCCGCGCTCTGAGATGATCAGCGGCACGACGCTGTCACTGGCGATTGCTATTTTTATAAGTTGGGCCTTCGGAGGTGAATCGATCTGGGTTTTTCTGCCTTTATTTCTGATCGGCACCCCCCTGTTTCAAATCCTGATCCGCAACCTTCCAGACGTTAAGCGTCGCCTGATCCACCCGGATGAAATAGATGCCGAAGTTAAAGAAAAAGCGCTGGTCTGCTTTCTTGAACAGGGCCTGCACAAAACCCGTGACAGCACCGGCATCCTGATTTTGATTTCACTCTTTGAGCATCGCGTACTAGTCCTTGCCGACGAAGGGATTAACGCCAAGGTTCCTGCTGAAACCTGGGATGCACTGGTCAAAGACGTCGCCAGTGGGATCAAAGATGGAACCGCCTGCGAAGCGCTCTGCCGTGAAATTCGTGCCTGCGGCGCATTGCTGACCGAACATTTTCCGATCCGGGAGAACGATACCGACGAACAGCCAAACCTGATTATTGAATAATCTTCCTGGCGCGATTCCCAAGACCAGAAAAATCTTCTCAATCTGAGAACAATATTTCTTTTTTCATCTGTTAAAATTGAGACTCGTCCTATCCCCACATGGTTTATCCAGAATTAAGAACCCTCGGGGTTAGCAAGCTGGAGCTGTTGTGTGATGAGTCACTCAGGAGAACCACACGAACGAGACAACGCAGGATATCGTGAGCTTTATCGTAAAACACCAATCATGATGCACTCGGTGGATTGCAATGGCTACCTGCTGACAGTCAGTGACTTCTGGGTGAAAATCATGGGCTACACTCGCGATGAGGTGATCGGCACAAAGCTGACCCGCTACCTGAGCGAAAACTCCCGCAAAGACGCCGAAGAGACCTTCCTTCCCCATTTTTTTCAGGTCGGCTTCATCAAAGATGTTA
>DATFMC010000086.1:0-15692 GCA_035267105.1 Geopsychrobacteraceae bacterium | reverse complement strand
CAGGTTGCGGCTCCCGTACGACTGGCGAAAGAGTTGGGTTGCAGCAATATTCTTCTGACCAATGCTGCCGGTGGTCTTGCTTCTGCGTTTTATCCGGGTCACTTCATGCTGGTTGCCGATCATCTCAACCTTGTTCCTGACAACCCTCTGCGCGCTTTGTCGCCCCCCTCATTTATCGACCTCTGCTCATTATATCGGCATGATTTCTACCCCGAGTTGAAGCGCTTATTGCACGACGCAGGAGTTGTGCTGCATCAAGGCTCGCTCGCCTGGATGTGTGGCCCGAGTTACGAGACCCCGGCTGAAATCCGGATGCTTGAAATGCTTGGAGCTGATGCCGTCTCAATGTCGACCATTCCTGAAGCAATTATGGCAAAATCGCTGGGGTTGGAGATCGTCGCCATCTCTTTGATCGCCAACGCAGCAGCTGGCAAGAATTCCAAACCTTTACATCATGATGATGTCCTGTCGGCAGGTCAATCTGCAGCAGATTCTTTTCCGATTCTGGTCTCAAACCTGTTCACTTTTTGGCATTAATTCTTTAAAAACATTGTGATTTCAGGTTATTAAGTGTTTCCTTGTTCGCTTGACAGGTTTCTTTTGCGTGTTACTCTTCTACCTAGAACATTATGTACAGAACTCTGTGGAGTCGGGTTAAATGAAAAAAATTCTCATCGTGGATGATGAAGAAAATGCTCGGGTTGGCCTTGGGAAACTTCTGACGCACGAGGGTTATCTGGTTGATAGCGTTGGCGATGGTCACGAGGCGTTGGAGTATCTGGGGAAGAATAAAGTGCATCTGGTTATTACCGATATCAATATGCCGAAAATGAATGGACTGGCATTTTTAAGGGTTTTGAATCGGGAGTATCCTGAAATTAAAGTCATCATGATTACTGCCTATGGCGGTGTTGGTAGTTATCTGGAGGCGATGAATCTGGGCGCACAGGAATATATCAACAAGCCGATCAAACTGGACGAGTTGAAGTTGGTGATGAAACGGATTTTCTGTGGAGGCTCAGTCCGTACTGCCTGAAGATTGGTTGTATTCTAGCTATAAAGAGCGAGAGGTGCTTTGATGAAGAACTTTGATTCAATTCTGGTCGCTATCGATTTTTCCGACAGTTCAGACAATGCTTTTCAGGCTGCCTTGATGATGGCCAGGCAGTTTTCCGCTCGGCTTCTGATTTTACATGTCATCAATGAACCGGTAGACCTTCGTGGGTTTTATGTGCCTCACATCTCTTTTGATAAGCTTGAAGAAGAGATTGAAGAGGGTGCAAAGAAGTTGATGGAAACATTCTGCCGTCAGCATATTCAAGATTTTGATAACTTTGTAACTTTCATATCTCCAGGCATTCCTTATGAGGCTATTATCTCCAAGGCAACCGATGAGGGTGCAGATTTGATTGTAATCGGAACCCATGGTCGGACCGGGCTTGATCATGTTTTATTTGGCAGTAATGCGGAAAAGGTTGTTCGAAAGTCGCATCTGCCTGTTCTGACGGTTCGTCTCGATGAGGATTAAACCGACGCCTCTGCTGCAGACCTCGAAGGGCAGTCGAAAGACTGCCCTTTTTTCGTCTTGTTTACGAACTCTTGACTTGTCAAGCCAGCTGTCTACGAGCTATTCTTCAGTCTGTTGTTCATCCTTGTTTATCCAGTCTCAGGTAGCCTCATGTTAACAGGAAAGTCCAGTCGTTTTGCGGGCGAAAAAGTTCTGGTTGCTGATGATGAAAGAGCAATCATTGATCTGGCCACGATGTTTTTACGTGACCGTGGATTTCAGATTCTAAGCGCTTGTGATGGCCATGAATGTCTCGATGTTGTTGAGCATGAAAATCCCGCCTTAGTGCTTCTTGACTACATGATGCCGGTTATGGACGGTATGACGGCTCTGGAAAAAATCAGAGATCAGTACCCGGACACTTATGTCATCATGCTCACCGGTAAAGGGAGCGAGGAGGTTGCTGTATCGTTGATGAAGGCAGGTGCCTCCGATTATCTGCAAAAGCCTTTTTCCAATATTAACCTCTTGGAGCGTATCGATAACGTCCTGCAGTTACGGCAGATCGGTATGGAAAATCGACAACTGCTTGAAGAGCAGGAGCGCCTGCGCCACGAAATAGAGGGTTGGAACCGAGAACTTGAAGACAGGGTTCAGCAAAAAAATGCAGAACTGGAACGCGCTCACGCAGAGATTTTGCAAGTCGAAAAACTTGCAGCTCTCGGTCATATCTCGGCCGGATTGGCCCATGAGATTCGCAACCCCTTAAACTCAATCAACCTTTTTGCCCAGCTACTTAAATCATCCCTGAAGGAAAACCCGGAACTTCGCGGGTATCTGGACAATGTAACTGAAGAGGTCGAACGGATTGATAATATCCTGATCCAAATGCTGGCAGCCAGCAAGGGAACAGAAAGACAACATTGCTCGATCAGGTTGGCTGATTGTTTACGCAGGGTGCTTGATCTGTGTGATGTCCAGATTCGCTCACAGGGAATCGAGGTTAATGTCGATATTGCAGAGGACTCTGCATTGTTCAAGGCTGATGAGATTGAATTTGAACAAATTTTTTCCAATCTGATTGGCAACGCACTGTTTGAAATGCCCTCGGGCGGAACCCTGACGCTCAGGGTCTTCACCGAGGAGGATCTATTAAAAATTCAGGTGTCAGATACGGGAAAGGGGATTCCCCCGGAGGATTTTACCCGGGTGTTCGACCCATTTTTTACCACGAAAGTGAAGGGCACGGGGTTCGGGCTGTCAGTCGTATTGCGAATTGTCAAAGGCTACAATGGCCGGATTCATGTTGAAAGCCCGGAGTCCGGAGGCGCTACTTTCCTGATTGAGCTACCGTTGACCAGCTTCGTTGAGGAATGAATTTGCATTTTCGTCTTCGGGAAATCCCACTGTCTCTGGATGAGGATGAGGGGCAGTTGCCAACCAAGGTTGCTGAGTATCTAAACATTCAACGTGAACAGATTTATTCATGGACGATCGTTCGTAAAGGAATAGACGCTCGCAAAAAGCCGAAAGTGCTGAGGGTTTACACCGTCGATCTTGCTTTGCATGAAGATATCGCTACCGGTCTCGATCTGGATCAGTATCCTCGCTTGAGTCGATTAGAGGAAGCAACCTCTCAATCCCAATTCAAGAGATTCGATAAAGCGGCACATGTTCTGGTAGTCGGAATGGGTCCAGCAGGCCTGTTCTCTGCTTTGCACTTGGCGAATTCCGGTGCCAGAGTCACCCTGATTGAACGGGGCCAACCGGTTTCCAGGCGGCTTCAGCAGGTCCGCAGCTATTGGGCTGGAGGTCAACTGGACCCCGAGAATAACGTTCAGTTCGGTGAAGGCGGCGCGGGGACCTTTTCCGATGGGAAGCTGACCAGTCGCTTAAATCATCCACTGACACGCAAGGTTCTCGAGACTCTGGTCGATTTCGGCGCGCCGGAAGAGATTCTTCTGCAGGCCAAACCTCATATCGGTTCAGATCGTCTACGTGGCGTCCTGAGCAGATTTCGCAACGAACTGGAAAGACTCGGGGTCGATATCCGCTTTGCCACGAAACTTACCGGATTGGGGCATCGGGACAATCGGGTCAACACGGGGATTCTCAATGATTCTATAGAGCTTCCCTGTGATGCTCTGGTTCTGGCACCGGGCCATAGTGCACGGGACACCTACCGTTTGCTCGCCGATTCTGGCATACTGCTTGAGTCAAAACCGTTTGCCATCGGTCTGCGAGTTGAACATCCGACCACTCTGATTAATCAGATTCAGTACGGCATGAAAAGTCATCCGCAGCTACCGCCGGCAGAATATGCATTAACCTGGAATGACCGTCAGACCGGGCGCGGTGTTTATTCTTTTTGTATGTGTCCTGGCGGAGTGGTCATTAATGCATCATCCGAGGTTGATGGCCTGGTGGTCAACGGCATGAGTGATTACCAGCGTGACGGGCAGTTTTCTAACAGTGCGCTGGTTGTTTCCGTCCGTCCTGATGATTTTGATAATAGCGATCCGCTGTCCGGGGTACGTTTCCAGCGTAAATGGGAACAGGCAGCTTTTATTGCCGGAGGCAGTAATAATAGCGCCCCGGCGCAACCCCTGCTGGAATTCTTTGATGGGCGTCCTGGTTACTTGCAGTCGTCCTGCCGGCCGGGAATTGTACATATCGATTTAAAGGATGTGCTGCCGGATTTTGTCAGTCAGAGCTTGAAGTCGGCGTTACCGCATTTCAATCGAAAGATGCGTGGCTTTATAAGCTCTGAGGCGACCCTGATTGGAGTCGAAACCCGAACTTCCTCGCCACTGAGAATTGTTCGTAATGAACATTGTGAATCGATCAGTCACGCCGGACTCTACCCGGCAGGCGAAGGGGCCGGTTATGCCGGGGGGATAATGAGCGCCGCCGTTGATGGTCTGCGGGTGGCAGAAAAAATAACGCAACGTTTCAGCTGTTAAAGAGGTGACCTTGAAACAGATTTATGTGGAACAGATCAGGGAGCGAGATCAGCTTGATGAGATCTTTCTCGTGCGGGATAAGATTATGGCGATGGCCAAAAATGGCAAGCCGTACATGACCATGAAACTGATGGATCGAACCGGAGAGGTTGAGGCCAGAGTCTGGGACCGGGTTGACGAGTTCTCCCGTCTGTTTGACCGGGATGATTTTATCCGCGTTTTTGCCAAGGGCAATGTGTACATGGGCAAAATGCAGATTGTCGTGCAGAATATACAAAAAGTCGATGAAGAGAGCGTCGACCTGGGAGATTTCCTGCCGGTGTCAGGACGTGATCAGCAGGAGATGCTGGCAGAGCTGCAGCAAATTCTCGGATCGCTGAATGATCCCTGGGTAGAGAAACTGTTGCGAGCTTTTTTTGACGATCCCGATTTTTACAAAAGATACAGTCATGCCCCAGCCGCCAAGGCAATGCATCACGTCTTTCTCGGCGGGCTGCTGGAGCACTCTCTTGCTGTCGCTGCTCTTGCCTCGGATATCGCAGCACGTTACCCGCAGGTCAACCGCAATCTGTTAATTGCCGGAGCCCTTTTGCATGATGTCGGTAAGGTCGCTGAGCTGAGTTATGAACGCTCTTTCAACTACACCGACGAAGGGAAACTGCTCGGCCATATTATGATCGGTGTGGAGATGATCGAGACTCAAATCAGAAAACTAGATGGTTTTCCTACAATGACCGGAACCCTGATCAAGCACCTGCTCCTTTCACACCATGGGCAGTATGAATTCGGTTCGCCAAAGCGACCGAAAACTCTGGAAGCGGTGATCCTCAATTTTATCGATGATCTCGATTCGAAGATTAACGGTATCCAGACACATGTTGATCGACAGCCCGATCGTGAGAGCGACTGGACCAACTATCATCGTCTTTATGATCGCTATTTTTACAGTCCCATTGATCGGGAGTCCCTCGATATGGCGGATGCCGAGGTCCCTGTTGCTCCGGCTCCGGAAAAGCGCCCGGACCGATCCGAACCTGCGCGCAGAAAACGGGATGAACCACTCGGGTTTACTCTCGCAGAGCAGTTAAAAGGGAAGAACCTCGATCTTTTTTCAACAAGAGATGACAAGGACAGACAATGATTCTGGAAACTCTGGTGGTTGGCCCATTGCAGGTGAACTGCTATCTGGTCGGGTGTGAGACAACCAAAGAAGCCGCAGTTATCGATCCGGGCGCCGATGTCCCTATGATACTGGCAGCTTTGACACAAAATGGGCTGACCTTGAAAAAAATAATCAACACTCACGGCCACTTTGATCACGTCGGCGGCAACCGTGAATTGCGTGAGACCACCGGTGCTGAACTGCTGATCCATATCGATGATCAACCTTTACTGCAATTGGCATCTCAGCATGCTGCAAGCTACGGCCTGCAGACAGAGAATTCACCTGCACCGACCGGAAACTTAGGTGATGGGGATACTGTTTCTGTCGGTGAGCTGCAGCTGAAGGTTCTACATACACCTGGTCACTCGCCCGGTGGCATCAGTCTGCTTTGTGGCGATCATCTGTTCTCTGGCGATACTCTGTTTGCTGGCTCTGTAGGTCGTTCCGATTTGCCTGGCGCGGACCATCAGACACTGATCAACAGCATCAAGACACAACTGGCGGGACTACCGGAGACAACCATCGTCCATCCCGGGCATGGGCCGGACAGCCAGATTGGCATCGAGAAACGTTCTAACCCGTTTTTACAATAGGGGGCGGAGTCATGCTGCAAGGAAAGACCATCATCCTCGGCGTAAGTGGCGGCATCGCCGTTTATAAGGCGTTAGAGTTATTGCGGCTTTTTACCAAGGCCGGGGCCGAGGTGCATGTCATCATGACCCGCAACGCTCAGGAGTTTGTCACTCCGCTGACCTTTCAGACCCTCTCAGGCAACCCGGTTCATACCGACCTGTTTAATCTTGCTCAAGAACAGGAGATCGGACATATCTCATTGGCAGACCGCGCCGATCTGTTTGTGATCGCACCAGCTACTGCCAATCTGATTGGCAAGGTCGCTAATGGTCTGGCTGATGATCTGCTCACCACCAGCATCATGGCAACGAAGGCACCGGTTCTGGTCGTACCCGCGATGAACGTAAATATGTATGAAAATCCTGTTTATCAGCGTAACCATAGGACTTTGGTCGATTTCGGCTTTCAGTTGATGGAACCAGTCGTAGGGGAACTGGCATGTGGCTGGGAGGGCCAAGGGAAACTCCCTTCTCCCGCAGCCATCTTTGCCGAGTCGGTTCGGATGTTTGCTGGTGATGATTTGTCTGGCTGCAGAATGCTGGTGACTGCTGGACCGACGCGCGAGGATATAGACCCGGTCCGTTACCTGAGCAATTATTCGTCCGGCAAGATGGGTTATGCGATTGCCACTGCTGCAGAGAAACGGGGAGCACAGGTGCTGTTGATCTCTGGCCCGACCTGTCTGCCTGCTCCCCAGGGAGTCGAACTGGTGAAGGTTAATTCCGCGAGCGAGATGCATCAGACGGTCATGCAGCATGTGCAAGCGATTGATGTTGTCATCAAGGCTGCAGCCGTGGCTGATTATCGTCCGGTCGATAAGGCAGGGCAGAAAATCAAAAAGGGGGAGGGTGACGAACTGACCCTGTCCTTGACCAAAAATCCTGACATTCTCGCTGACCTAGGAAAGGAAAAAGGTAAACGCTTACTAGTCGGTTTTGCGGCAGAGACTGAAAACCTGCTGAAACATGCGACCGAGAAACTTCAGCGCAAGAACCTCGATCTGATTGTCGCTAATGATGTGACCTGCGAAGGCGCGGGGTTTGATGTTGACACCAACGTTGTCCGGTTTTTACATGCTGACGGCCGGGTTGAAGAGTTAGCCAAAATGAGCAAGACCGCGGTTGCCGGGGAGCTTCTCGACCGGATTGTCGAGTTGCGGAAGCCGCCGGGATTATGAATTGTGAAAGTTTAGAAAGCCGACTGTAGCTTCAGCATCTCGTCCGGGTTGGTTATGCCACGCCGGAAGCACTGCCGTAGATCCTCAAGGATCGCCTCGGCTTCTCGCTCCTGCAGTTTGCCATCCAGCCAGAGAGAGTTGAGGTTCTTGCGGATCAGTTTCGCGGCGTTCAAAGCCCGATCGCCGGTCGGGTCTGCGTTCCAGTGGTGGCTCTCTTCACTGCTGAGAATTCCGGCTATCGCGTCATCTGCCAGTTCCATATATTCCCGTTTGTCATCCGGGTCGAATTCCCATTTCGAGGTGACTGAGATAGAATCGAGCAGTTTTTTCCATTGCTGCAAGCGGTTAAGCAACAGCAGGGAATTGAACAGTCGCTTGTTGGTGCGAAAAGAGAAGATAGTGTCAGAGAGCACGCTACTGAGCATCTTGTCGTGTCGCCGGTAGTCGTTCTGGGCGATTTGCTCCACCAGACTCCAGACCTCTTCTTCTGTTCCTGTCTCGGCTCGCAGTTCCCAGTAGGTGTGCTTGAGCATGACAGTATTGAAGGTCTGAACCATCTTGAACGGAACGAAGTAGGAGTGGGCCACAGTGTCCGCCGCCAGATGCGCCAGGTAACCGTAGGCACAGGCTTCCATCTGTGGTGTGTCGGCCTTGCTGAGAATCTTGCGACCGATTCGCCAGTTGTGACAATGCTCAAGATGATGGGTGAACTTTTTCCCCAAGGTGATGTCGGCCGCAATACAGCCGTAGAGAAAATCGAGGGGATAGGCCGCCAGCAGGGTCTGCATCGCGATTGGCAGCACATCCAGTCGCCCCAGAAGGTTGGCTCCCAGCGTCAAGTGGACGCCGACGCCCCAAGCCAGGGCTTGCGTTGGAATCCCCAGCAGGATTATAAGCAGACAGAGCAAAGGTAGTGGCTTTACCTTGCTGAAAATCGAAAATTTCATAGTTAGAGAATAAGCGAGCCACTCACGAAAAGTAAAGGGACCATGCCGGATAAAATATACCAGGAATGTCGAGAGCTGATTTCCCAGAGCCGTGGAGTTCTGTTAGATCTGCAGATGTGTGGAATTGAGACCATCCCGGTCGTCGACGAAGAGAGCCTTCCGGTCTGCCCGGTGGAGGTCGATACCGATACCTGTCAGATGCAACCGGGGGTTGACTGTCGACGCGAAACATTGGATGAGATCGAAGCCGAACTCAACAACTGCCAGGGCTGCGCCCTCTGCCGCGATCGCAACAAGCTGGTCTTTGGCGTCGGTAATCCGAACGCACAACTGGTGCTGGTAGGTGAAGCTCCCGGACGGGAAGAGGATAAGCTGGGAGTTCCCTTTGTTGGTGAAGCCGGCCAACTGCTCGACCGTATTCTGTTTGCCATGAAACTGAGTCGTGAACAGGTTTATATCTGTAACGTCGTTAAGTGCCGGCCGCCGCAGAATCGTGATCCTCGGCCAGAAGAGATTGCATCCTGTGAGCCGTTCCTGAAACGACAACTTGCTGCGATACGCCCGCGTGTGATTGTCGCCCTGGGGCGATTCGCGACTCAGACCCTGCTGCAGAGCAAAGACCCGATTGGCCAGTTACGCGGTCATTGGCATAGTTACCAGAATATCCCCCTGATGCCGACTTACCATCCGGCCTACCTGCTACGTACCCCCAGCGGTAAAAGAGACGTCTGGGAGGATATGAAGCAGGTCAGACATCGTTTGCGGGAAGGGGAGTAGCTCTGTTTTTGCCGCAGAGGTAGCGAACGCAGGAGAACTTCTAAATGAGAATCTGTCTGCTAACCAAGTCAATGACATCGAGATAGTTCTGTTATGGAAAATTATGTGCTGATTGTGGCGGTTGCCACCGGTCTTGTCTGCGGCTCAGGGATGGTCTGGTTACTGATGCGGAAGCAGGTTGTAGCCACCGAACGGAAGATTCAAGGAGCGGTTGAAGAACTTTCTGATAAGTCTGTCAATATTGCCAGGCTTGAAGAAAAATTAACACAGATACAGACACTTAAAGATCAACTTCAATCAAGTCACATCAATTATAATCAGCTCGCCGGTGAGAAAGCAGCGGCCGATAATGAGAACTCCCGACTCTCCGAACAGCTGAAAGCAGAGCGCGCCAGACTGCAGGAAAATATGGCAGTACTTGGTCATGCCAAGGAGACCCTCAAGGTCGAATTCCAGAATATCGCCAACCAGATTTTCGATGACAAAAGCAAACGTTTTGCCGATCAAAGCAGAACCAATCTCAACACCATCCTCGCACCATTCAAAGACCAGATCCGCGCCTTTGAGCAGAAAGTCAGCGACACCTACGAGAAAGAAGGGCGTGAACGCTTTTCGTTGATGAAGGAAGTCCAGCGTCTGCAAGACCTCAATCAACAGATCAGCGTCGATGCCGAAAATTTGACCAAAGCCTTGAAAGGTGACACGCAAACGCAAGGTGCCTGGGGTGAAATGATTCTGGAACGGATTCTAGAAGAATCAGGATTGCGTAAAGGGATCGAGTATGACGCTCAGGGTGGCTTTCGTGATGCAAACGGGAAACTGCTGAAACCGGACGTCGTGATCCACCTGCCCGAAGAAAAGGATATCGTTGTCGATTCCAAGGTCTCACTGGTGGCCTATGAGCGTTATGTGCAGTCGATCGAAGAAGACGAACGGGAGAGGGCGATCAAGGCGCATCTGGTTTCGATCAACAACCATCTGAAAGACCTTGCCAGCAAGAAATATGACGACCTTCCCGGACTGCGCAGTCTCGATTTTGTGCTGATGTTCATCCCGATAGAAAGTGCCTTCATGTTGGCGATTGAACAGGACAGCGAGATCTTCCGCAAGGCCTTTGACCAGGGGATTGTCATCGTCAGTCCGTCAACCCTGCTGGTAACACTGCGCACTATTCAAAGTATCTGGCGTTACGAATACCAGAACCGCAATGCGCTGGAGATCGCCCGGAAGGCGGGTGATCTGTATGACAAGTTTGTTGGTTTTGTCGATGATCTGGAAAAGATCGGTGAACAGTTGGATCGAACCCAGAAAATTTATGACGGGGCACATAACAAGCTTGTCAGTGGTAAGGGGAATCTGGTCAATCGTGCACATGGGTTGATTGAGCTGGGGGTGAAGAGCAAGAAGCAACTACCTAAGGAGTTGGTTGAAGATGCCGGGCTGGGGGTCTCAGATCGATAGAGTTTGTGAATCAGAATAGTTTCTAATATGTTCTACAGGTTGTAGGGAATCAAAACCTGACAAGCAGAATATTTCCGATAAAGTTGATATCCTTACCTGCCGTGAAATCGCCTCAATTACACCTATTTCAAGGAGTACGCCACCATGCCGGAAACAGCCAAAATCAAAGTCCAGGCCGAATCGGGTCAAATTCTGGATGTCGTGGTCACCAGTATGAAGGTTGATGCGATCTGGATTCTGCTCGGAGAGGGTGAGCATAGTATCAAGTGCAAGCTTGAGCCGACTCGTAATGGCCTGGCCTATGCCGGAAGCATCATGGGCCGCGAAATTATCTACAATCTTAGTGTCAAGGATGTCACAGAGCAGATTGCCCGGAACGACACAAAAGATTATTCGTTCAAATGGAACCGTTAAGAAGAATCAAATCACTAAAACCTATCAGAGATCAATGGTCATCCGGTTAGAAGGGACCATCGTCCTTAAGTGCAGTTTAAACTCGAATGAGAACAGTTTCCCGGTTCGTAATATCGAGGAGTCAAATGATCAAATTCATCATTATTCTTTTTTTTGTTTTAACCAGCTCTTATGCATTTTCTGCCGATAATGTCGATATTGATCAGTTACGATTGCTTGCCGAGCAGGGGAATGCTACTGCCCAATTCAATCTAGGGGTGATCTATGATGTCGGCAACGGTGCGCCACAGAATTACATTGAGGCAGCCAAGTGGTATCGGATGGCTGCTGAACAGGGTGATGCCGGTGCCCAGTTCAATCTTGGCTCTATGTATGAAACAGGCGAGGGTGTACCCAGGGACGACAAGGAGGCCGCCAACTGGTATCGATTGGCTGCTACGCAGGGTGTCGCTGCTGCTCAATCCAACCTTGGGGTTATGTATGATTATGGAAAGGGAGTGCCACAGGACGACATTGAGGCGGCCAAGTGGTACAAATTGGCCGCTGAACAGGGGGATGCTGCCGCACAATCCAACCTTGGCCTTATGTATGCCAATGGGAGAGGTGTGGTACAGGACTATGGCGAGGCGAGCGGATGGTATCGTTTGGCCGCTGAGCAGGGAGTTGCTGCCGCTCAATCCAACCTTGGAGTCTTGTACAGTACCGGACGGGGCGTTCCACAGGACGACATAGAGGCTTTAAAGTGGTATCGGTTGGCTGCCGCGCAAGAGGATGCCGCAGCTCAATTTAACCTTGGAATTGCCTATGTTAACGGACAGGGGGTAGCGCAGGATTTTGTTGAGGCGACAAAATGGTATCGTTTGGCCGCTGAACAGGGGCATGCAGAAGCTCAAACCAACCTTGGTTACAGATATGCTCTTGGTCAGGGTGTCTTGCAGAGCTACAAGGACGCGTATGCCTGGTGGGCTGTTGCCGCAGCGAATGGCAACCAGACGGCCTGGGAGAATTTGGGGAAAGCCCAGAAATATTTGACCCCCGCTCTGATAGAGGCGGCTCAGGAGTTAGCGAAAGAGTTTATGGCGAAAAGCAATAATTAGGCACAGTCGTTTAACCGACTGCATTGCCCATTATCGAGATATCGGTTATCCCGATAGAGTAGTTTATAAACCTTGGCACCATTCAGACGATTTAGCGGGAAGACGCCTGATGCAAATTCCTGTTTTTTTTTGATCAGAACGTTGCTCGCTGAACGGCCTTGAGAAATTCGATGGCAGGACGAAACTCGGGCTGGAGATTCAGGATCTGCTCACAATCTTCAAGCGCGCGACTGAAGAGCTTCATCTCGTAACAGGTCTGAGCCCGACCCCAGTAGCCGTCTATCTGTTCGGGGCAGAGGCTGATGGCGGTATCATAATCCTTAAGCGACTGATCGTACTGCTGCTGAACCCGGCCAATCAGGCCCCGATTAATGTATGCCCTGGCATTATCCCCATCAAACTCAATCGCCTTGGTGAAATTACTAAAGGCGCCGCTGTAATCTCCCTGAGCAAAGAGGGCCATTCCGCGATGATTGTAGACCAGCGAGCGGATAGCAACTGTCAGTTTCATGCGCAGGATGCGTGAATAGATCAGAATCGCCTGGTCAAAGTTTTTATTGCTGTGCGCTTCAAGCGCTTTGAACATCATCTTTTCCAGACTTAGTCCATTCAAATTCTGTAATTCATCCGGGTTATCAAACGTTGTCGCATCGCTGTTGACTTCCGGGACTTGATCAATTGAAATTTGATTGGCTCCCTCCAGAAGATTATCGACCATCTGCCGGCGCTTAAGAGCTTTCCGCCGAACTTCCTTCTGATAATCGCGAATTTCCTGAAAAACAAGGTCGGACAGGGTCAGGGACGCATTGAGGGAGGCCAGTTTGCGTCGGATTGAGTCGTTAGGAAAACCAAGATCAGACTTGTAGACCAGTTCATGCTCAACCTCGGCCCAGGCATCCTGCAGTATGGTACGTAGTTGAACTTCACAAACATTGGTGGCCTGTGCCAGAGGTTCCTCTGCGGACGATCCTTCAAGGCGTATCAGCAGATGCACCGAGTCGTAGCCGAACTCGCGAAAAGAGTGGATGTCTCCTTTGCGCTCCAGCTCTATTACCTGGAAATTTTTGCAGATCAGGCTTTCTATATTCTCCAGATCCTCAAGGAAAGGGCTGACCACCCGCAATCCGAGCAGATCGGTAATCGGTGTATCTGCGGATTTAGCCTGTTTCTGCAGCTTGACCAGCTTGTCATGATAATCTTTAAATCGCTTGACCCGGTATTTGATCGTAGGCGTAAATCCTTTATCTTCAAGGATGCTACGTAAGCGCTGATAAGCAGACTGCAGGGCCTCTTCCATCATCGGGCGCAGTTCTGTATATAGCTTCTGCGTCACGGCCCGCGATGGGGCACTGTTTTTTCCGGCCGGATTCCCTGCCATGTTCTGTTCTCCTGCGCGTGATGAAATTTCGGTAGATTGCTTGATGAAGACGTCTGGTTTTAAGATTATTTTCGATTTTACCTTATAGGTTCCCTTCCCACCACCGGAAAGCCTAGACTGAAAGACGATTTGCCAGTCTCGGCAACATCTTGTCTATTGGTCGAATTCCGCTGGAAACGACCTCATGCAGGTCGGTCAGTTTAATTTGCGAACTGAACAGTCCGACCATCTTCCCCCTGTCGCCATTTCCCAGGGATTCCACCGCAGCCTGTCCGAAACGCGCACCGAGCAGGCGGTCGAAGACTGTTGGCGAACCGCCGCGCTGGTAGTGGCCGAGGACGATGACACGGGTTTCGAAACCGATGCGGTCTTTGATCTGGTTGGCGATATCTTGTGCGCTCGCAGCGCCTTCGGCGACCATAATGATTGAGTTACTGCGACCTTCCTGAAAACGTCTTCTCAGGTCCTGACAGATCATATTCAGGTCGTATGGTTCTTCAGGGATCAGGCTGTACTCGGCGCCGCAGGCGATAGCTGAGACGACGGCCAGGTAGCCGCAATTGCGGCCCATGGTTTCGACGACGAAGGCACGGTCATGTGATGAGGCGGTATCTTTGACGTTGTCGACAGCGCGGGCGATATTGTTGAGGGCTGTATCAACGCCGAGGGCCATGTCGGTACAGGGGATGTCATTGTCGATAGAGGCGGGGATGCCGATGACGGGAATACCGCGCTGTGAGATGGCGTTGCCACCTTTTAACGATCCATCGCCGCCGATGACGATTAAACCCTCTGCACCCATCCCGCGCAGATTTTCAACAACGAGTTGCTGACCTTCCGGGGTCAACATCTCTTTACAGCGAGCACTCTGCAAAACTGTTCCACCTCGCTGCACGATGTTGCTGGCCGAACGGGTTTTGAGAATTTCATAATGCCGGTCGATTAATCCCTGAAATCCTTTGTGGATACCGATAATCTCCATGCCTGACGCAATCCCGGCCCGGACCACTGCCCGGATCACTGCGTTCATCCCTGAACAATCACCACCACTGGTCAATAACGCTATTTTTTTCACAATAGATCTCCTTTGTCGACAGTATCAGTGAAATGGTGCAGTCAGGTCTATGCAGAATGTTATTTATTAAAGATATTTGGATACCCGGTTTCATGCGAATGGTGATTATTGCAATATTTTATTAAGATGTCAGAATTTTCTGACATCCTGTGTGGACGGACGTAAGGATGTTTTTACTATTGGGTCCATGACAACCTTTTTCCCCGAATGAGGTAGTCACCACCATAGCATTAAGTTATCATTAACATTCTGGCTGATTTTGTTCAGATCAGTGAATTTACTCAGTTAAAGGTGTTTAAAATGATTCGAAGTATATCTATATCTGTTCTTCTTTTCTGTCTGCTGCTCGCCAGCCACGTTGCTGCGCAGACTTTGGCCGACAAGGTTCAGGAATATCGACTTGATAATGGATTGACTCTGCTGATGGTCGAGCGACATACCTCACCGACGGTGACGGCTTATATCACTTTCCGGGTCGGTGGAGTCGATGAAACCAGTGACCGACGCGGAGTGGCTCACCTGCTTGAGCATATGCTGTTCAAGGGGACCAAAACCCTCGGAACAACCGATTATCAGAAAGAGAAACCGCTGCTGGATAAAATCGAGCAGGTGGGGAGTGAGATCGACCGACTGAAGATCGAAAAGTATCCGGATGTTGAGCGACTGACGGAGTTAAAGCAGCAACTGCAGAAACTTCAGCAGGAACATCGACAGCTGCTCGTTAAAGATGAATTCTCAAAGATTTATGCTGAAAATGGCGGGACCGGGTACAATGCGTTCACCAGTAAAGATCAGACCTCTTACCTGATTTCTCTGCCAGCCAATAAGCTTGAGTTGTGGGCGGCTATTGAATCTGATCGACTTCAGAATGCTGTATTGCGAGAGTTTTACACGGAACGTGAAGTAATTCGTGAGGAACGCCGCCGTTCATATGAAAGCAGTCCACAGGGGATGCTCTACGAAGCACTTCTGGCGACGGCCTACCGGGTGCATCGCTATCGGAATCCGGTAATAGGATGGGATTCTGATATCAGGAATCTGTCGCTGGAAGAAACCCGTGACTTTCTGCACAGCTATTACGCACCGACAAATATGGTG
>DATFMC010000085.1:0-9089 GCA_035267105.1 Geopsychrobacteraceae bacterium | reverse complement strand
AGTCGGCTCAGTTGCCGCTTTACACCTGGTTGCCTGACGCGATGGAAGGTCCAACCCCGGTATCTGCACTGATTCATGCAGCGACCATGGTTACCGCTGGTGTCTATATGATAGCGCGGATGAATATCCTCTTCGCTATGGCTCCGACCACGATGATGGTCATCGCCATTGTCGGTGCCGCTACCGCGATCTTTGCTGCCAGCATCGGTTTTGCCCAGAACGATATTAAGCGCGTGCTCGCATACTCGACCGTTTCCCAGCTTGGATTTATGTTCCTGGCAATGGGTGTTGGCGCTTTTACCGCGGGTGTATTTCACCTGATGACCCACGCATTCTTCAAGGCCTGCCTGTTCCTCGGCTCAGGTTCCGTAATCCATGGTATGCACCATGGTTTCCATCATGCCCACCTGCACGATGATCCGCAGGATATGCGTAATATGGGTGGCTTGGCAAAGAAGATGCCTATCACTTACTGGACCTTCCTCCTCTCTACTATCGCTATAGCTGGTGTGCCACTCTTCTCGGCCTTCTTCTCTAAGGACGAGATACTCTGGTGGGCCTTCGGTTCAACTCGTGGTCACTGGATGCTTTGGCTGGTTGGCGTCGTTGCCGCCGGGATGACCGCATTCTATATGTTCCGCTGCGTGTCCATGACTTTCTGGGGGCCACAGAAAACCAATCCTAAAGCAAAAGATCATATCCCTGAATCTCCTTTGACGATTACCATTCCGCTGATGGTTCTGGCTTTCCTGGCAGTTGTAGGCGGCTATGTTGGGGTTCCCGCGGTTCTGGGTGGTGCTAACCACATACATCATTACTTTGAGCCGGTCTTTGGCCATGCTCAGGAGCTCTTCCACATTTCCGCTCATGGAAGCCATGCTGTTGAGTACGCGACCATGGCGGTCTCAATTGTGGTAGCCTTCATCGGCATCGGTATCGCGGTCTACATGTACATAAAGCGACCTGAGCTTCCAGCCAAGTTCACCGCAACTTTCTCCGGTCTGCACAAGGCGGTTTTTAACAAGTGGTATGTCGATGAACTCTATGACTTCCTGTTCGTCAATCCCTGCAAGAAAATCGGGACTTTCCTTTGGAAGGGGTTCGATATCTGCGTGGTCGACGGTGTGGTCAACGGTTGTGGTTGGGTTGTGAAGGGGCTGTCGTCAGGGCTGCGTTACACTCAGTCGGGCTTTTTGCACAGTTATGCGATGGCCATGGTGGTCGGTGTGGTCGTCATTGTCGGCTACTACGTTTTTGGTTAATGCAATTCGGCAGCGAATAAAGATAGAGCTACAAGGAGCGATTCCACATGGCCGATAATCTTCTCAGTTTAATGACATTCTTTCCGCTTTTAGGGATGCTGGTTGTTCTGTTTATCCCGCGGGATAACGGAGCCGTGCTGAAAGGCACGACTCTGGCAGTGACCCTGATTACCTTTGTAATCAGTTTGCCGCTCGCTTTTAACGATGTCTTTACCGTCTCTGGCGGGATGCACTATCGTGAGTATTATGAGTGGATCAATATCGGCAATTACTTCCAGATGAATTACAACATTGGTATCGACGGTATCAGCCTCTGGCTGGTCATGTTGACGACCTTCATCATGCCGATCGCCGTTCTATCCACATGGAACGCTGTAGACAAGAACATCAAGGGTTTCATGGCCTTGCTGCTGCTACTGGAAACCGGTATGCTCGGTGCCTTCGTCTCCCTTGACTTATTCCTCTTCTACATTTTCTGGGAGTTGATGCTGATCCCGATGTACTTCCTGATCGGTATCTGGGGTGGAAAGAATCGTATCTACGCGGCAGTCAAGTTTTTCATCTATACTGCGGTTGGCTCTCTGCTGATGCTGGTGGCGATTATCTTTGTCTACTACTATGCAGTACAGTCTGGCGCTCCGATGAACGGCTTCGGCATTCAGGAGTTCTATCAGCTTGATCTCCCTTACCATGCACAGTACTGGTTGTTCCTGGCCTTCGGTTTCAGTTTTGCGATCAAGGTACCGATGTTCCCGCTGCATACCTGGTTGCCTGACGCGCATACTGAAGCGCCAACGGCCGGTTCTGTTATTCTGGCCGCTGTCCTTCTGAAGATGGGTACTTACGGTTATGTGCGCTTCGCCATGCCGCTCTTCCCCGAGGCACTGCCAACTTTCATCCCGCTTCTGGCCACCTTGTCGGTTGTAGGTATCATCTACGGTTCGCTGGTCGCCATGATGCAGGAAGACGTGAAAAAACTGGTCGCATATTCATCTGTGGCCCACCTTGGTTTCGTCATGCTCGGCATCTTTGCCATGAACATGCAGGGTATGGCCGGCGGCATGATCCAGATGATTAATCATGGTATCTCAACTGGGGCGCTTTTCCTTATCGTCGGTTTCATCTACGAGCGGCGTCACACGCGCCTGATCAGTGAATTCGGCGGACTGGCCCACAAGATGCCAATTTTTGCAACTGTCTTCCTGATCATTACTTTCTCTTCTATCGGCCTGCCTGGGACCAACGGTTTTGTTGGTGAGTTTCTGGCCCTGATGGGGGCCTTTGAAAGCGGTCTGCGCTGGTACGCTGTTGTAGCGACGACCGGTGTTATCTTCGCTGCTGTATATATGCTTTGGGTTTATCAGCGGGTTATGTTTGGTAAGATCACCAACCCTGCCAATGAAAATCTGAAGGATCTTTCGGCTCGCGAAATTGTGATCATGGTGCCGCTGCTCATCTTTGTCTTCTGGATCGGTATTTATCCCAATACCTTCTTTGAGAAGATGAACCCGGCAATGGAACAACTGTTGAATCAGATGGAATCCAGGCAGGTTGCCATTGTTGAACAGGTCGAGCAGCCGGTTATGGCCAAGATTGTTGAATTCAAGTAGTCAAAATTCATATAAACACGGTTTCCCGAGGAGCTGTTAGATGGAAAATCTGGTGCAAATCGCCATGAACAATGTGAACCTTTCGGCAATTATGCCCTCTGTGGTTCTCTGTTGCTTCGGCTTGGTTCTGCTGCTGGTTTCAGTCTTTCTTGAACGTGGCAGGACCGCCCCTGTCGCTTGGCTGAGCATTATTGGTATTGTTGTTGCCGGAATAGTATCGGTCAGCGGCTGGAATACTCCCCAAGCAGGGTTCGCAGGTAGTGTTGTTCTCGACAACTTTGCCACCTTCTTTAATATCACCTGCCTGATTGCTGCCGGACTGACGATTCTGATGTCCGACAGCTATCTGCACCGTGAAGGATATCCGGTCGGTGAGTATTATCCGCTGATCCTGTTCACGACTGCAGGAGCCATGTGGATGGCATCGGGAACTGACCTGATGACAATCTTCCTGGGTCTGGAAGTTCTTTCGGTCTCTTTATATGTTCTGGCTGGATTCTTCCGTGGTCAGCTCCGCTCCAATGAAGCGGGGCTCAAATACTTTTTCCTCGGAGCCTTCTCGACCGGATTTATGCTTTACGGTGTTGCGCTGCTCTATGGTATCAGCGGCACAACCAAGGTCGCAGGGATTGCCGAGGCGATTCGACTGATGCCTGATGCATCCACCAATCCAATGGTGATCGCCGGCGCAGTGCTGCTCTCAATCGGTTTCCTGTTCAAAATCGGTGCAGCCCCATTTCACATGTGGACTCCTGATGTTTATCAGGGGGCCCCGACACCGATTACTGCCTTCATGAGTGCAGGACCAAAAGCTGCTGCTTTTGCCGCTTTCATGCGAGTGACCTACATCAGCCTTGACAGTCTGCAGGCTGATATGTCGGCGCTGTTCTGGATTCTGGCTGTGCTGACCATGACCGTCGGTAACTTTATCGCCATCTCTCAAAAAGACGTTAAGCGGATGCTGGCCTTCTCTTCCATTTCGCATGCTGGTTACGCCATGGTGGGTATGGTTGCCTGGAATGAAGTTGGGTTCTCCGGTATTCTCTTTTATATGCTGGTTTACACCTTCATGAACATTGGTGCTTTTGCGGTGCTGGTGCTGGTCGGTAAACAGGGTGAAGAGAACCTGACCCTTGATGGTCTGGCAGGATTTGGTTATAAGCGACCATTCCTCGGAGTTGCGCTCTGCATTTTCCTCTTTTCGCTCATGGGTCTGCCACCAACAGCAGGGTTTACCGGTAAGTTTTTTATCTTCGCTGGTGCTCTGAAAGCTGGCTATATCTGGTTGGCCGTTCTAGGTGTTCTGAACTCCGCTGTTTCACTCTACTACTACCTGCGGGTTATGGTATACATGTACTTCAAGGACCCTGTCGAGGATTACTCCTGGGTCAAGATGGAGATGGCTACGATCGTTTCAATCCTTATCGCCATCGCCGGTGTCCTGTACCTCGGGGTTCTTCCCGGACCGGTCATGGAACTGGCGAAACTCTCTGTCTTCTAGATTAAGAAACATGACAGTAAAAAGGCCCTCCATTGTTGGAGGGCCTTTTTTGTTCGTTATAAGTAACAAGCTTAACAGCAATTGCGATCGACTCCCTGGAGTATCTCCAGTGCCAATAGTTGTTCTGCTGCCCCTTTCTGGTGTGCAATCCCCCCCCAGCTTAAGAGTTCATTGACCAGCTCAACATCAGAGACTCCCCGTGGAGGAGTTAATGCTGATAAGAGTTGCCGGGTGCGCAATCCATCGAACCAGCAATGAAAACTTCTGAGAAACTGGCGCTGCTCAGAGTGATTTGACTGAAGCAGTTTCCAGTTATTCGAGAAGTTGAGCTTTTTGAGAAAGGAATAGAGACGAACATCAATATCGTGGCTGTATTGGACGATATCTGACGGACTCGATTGCCATTTTCTCTTGATCATTTCCAGCCAGTTCTTTAACAGCATAAATGATGATTTATTGCAGAAGGTATAGGGAGTAATACCAGAATCGACCTGCAAGGCAAGGGCTCTGCCTGTTCCGAATGGGACTCGATCTGACTTGCGGGGAGATGGGTATACCAGCGCACCTTGCACTTCCGCGACCCCGGATGTTTTACAGAGCTGTTGTAGAAAATAGAAATCTTCACCCGCTAGGCGACGGTTCATCCCACCCGCCTGTATATATGCATCAGCTGTACAGGCAAAGGCGCTACCGATGCTGGTGTAGGCATATGGTGATCCAGCCAGTTTCAGCCCGTAACAATAACTGCGAAGATAAAGTTCATAGCGGCGGATGGCCTGCTCGTAGGCGTGAGTCTCTGTGGTGCAGTGCCTGAATGGAATAACGGCACCCCCCTGAGTGCATTTATTGAAATGTTCAAATAGTGCTGAGAGATAACATGGATCAACAAGTGTGTCTGCGTCGAGTGAAACTAAAAAAGGTTTCCCTGCCCAATTCAGTCTGGTAAGGGCAAGGTCGAAACCAATCTTACGTGCCAGGCCGACCCCTTGCCCGGACGGAAGCTCTAATCCGTGTGAGCTGGCGTCTGCCCAGGCGAGTTGAAGGTTGTCCTCAAGACCCAGGTTCAAGAGGGTAAGTGTTTTAGCGTTACCGTCCTTTGCTGAGGTCGCTGCATCAGCGCGGTTGTTAACGACGATTATAATCAGAGTGCGGGATAGAAACGTGTTTAGGTTCCTGGAAAGGCTTTTTAACGTTTCAGGCAGGCTATCATGTTCATTCAGGGCCGGGATGACGATACAGGCGTCAAAGTTGCCCGTTGCTGGGCCATCAAGATTCCAGGGTCCAGACACTGCACGTTTGCGCAGGTAGTTTGAGAGGTGAATGGGGAGAGAGGTCACGCTGAAGACTCCGCATAAGGGAAATCGATCTTCTGGAGGTGATTGCAGAGTTTATCGAAAGGTTGATTGTCACCTTCCAGCCAGATAATATTGACTCCACGTCGCTCCATGCGGCGAAACCATGTATCCTGACGTTTGGCGAACTGCCCGATAGCACTCTGCAGTTTCTGTTTCATGTCGTTAAAACTCAGTTGTTTCTGCAGGTGCTGTGCAATAAGTCGGTACTCCAGACCGTAAAATTCAAGACTCTGCCACGAAACACCGGCCGCATGAATCCGTGCAACCTCATCAATCATCCCCGCATCCAACCTCTGTTGCAGTCGAAGGGCGATCCGCTTTCTCAAGACTGGCCGAGGCCATCTTAAGCCGAAGACAACAGGATTCAACTCTGGAAAAGGGGGTTCTCCATTGGACTGCTGTTGCTCGCCTACGGCAATCTCGATTGCACGGATCAGGCGGTCACGATCAGATAAGTCGGTCTGGTTGTGTTGCTCAGGTTTCAGTGTCAGGAGTCTTTGCTGAAGTTGTCTATCGGTTAACGCAGCCAGTTCTGCTCTGAGTTGCAGGTTTTCAGGAACGTGAAGCATTCTGTAACCTTGTAGAACCGCCTCCAGATAGAGGCCCGTTCCGCCACAGATAACAGGAGTCCTGTTGCGGGCCGAGATAAGTTCTATAGCCTCAAAGCAGAGTTTTTGAAACTGGTAGACATTGAACTCACTACCCGGGTCAGCGATATCGATCAGGTGATAGGGGATATCTCCATACTCTACAAGATCTTTTCCGGTACCCAGATCCATACCGCGAAAGACCTGACGTGAATCGGCAGAGATGATCTCACCATTAAAACGGTGAGCTGCAGCAACAGCAAGGCCTGTTTTGCCACTAGCTGTCGGGCCCAAAATAACGATCAGGTTAATAGGTTTAATCGACATGTTAAGCATCCGCGGTTCTATGAAAGATGCACAAGACTCTAATCTGTTTGACAGTGTTGTGCAAGTATTCCGACTTTGTTTGATCTGCTGTGATCTGCTATAGTGCGGCAGTTGAAAAGGATTGAAAATGGTTATAGATAATGCCTGAACAGAATTTAAAGAGCAGCACGGAAAGCGTTGAAGAGTACATAATTCTGCCTCGTGACCAGCATTGCATATCCCGCGAGCAGATTGATGACGACGTTCTCAAGGTCCTCTATCGTCTGCACCGTAAGGGCTTCCTCGCCTATCTGGTCGGCGGCAGTGTGCGCGATCTGTTATTAGGGCGGCAGCCGAAGGACTTTGACATCGGCACCGATGCTTCACCGGCTCAGATCAAGCGGCTATTTCGTAACTGCTTTCTGGTGGGCAAGAGATTTCGTCTCGCACATATCCGTTTTCAGGGGAACAAGCTGGTCGAAGTCGCTACGTTCCGTCGTCATCCACACCCGGACGAGTTGCCGGACGACCCGGACGCTCATTTCCACTTTGTCCAGAATGTCTTCGGGACTCCCCGTGAAGATGCCTTTCGCCGAGATTTTACCATCAACGCCTTGTTTTACGACATCAGCAACTTTTCGATTGTCGATCATGTTGGCGGTCTGGAGGATCTGCAAAATAGACAAATCAGAGTGATCGGAGATCCGAAGGTCCGTTTTGAAGAAGATCCGGTACGAATGCTGCGCGCGCTGGAATTTTGCGCACGGCTCGATTTCAGCCTTGAGGATGGGATTGTCGACACAATCAAGGAATGCGCTCCGCTGATTGCTACAGCATCATCGGCCCGAATTCGCGAAGAGATGATGGAGTTGTACCGCCATAAAGTCTCAGGTAAAGTTCTTCGTATGAGCAAAGAGCATGGGCTTTTGCCGCACCTGTTGGCCGGATACGCCGGTGATGAGGCCAGCTTGCAGCTTTTGCAACTGGTTGATGACCGTACCGCCTCAGGAGTCGCTATCGATGAGTCGTTTGCCATCGCGGCTCTGTTCCTGAATCGATATTTCAAAACATGCCCGACCGATCGCGAAACCCATATCACCCAGGCACTTCATCAAGCGAACGAGATTATCGTACCGCATTGTCATTATTTCAGCATTGCGCAGGGGATAAGGCATCAGGCAAGAGAGCTGCTGGTTGGTTGTTTTCGCATGGCGCGTGGTCGGGGGATGCGCGGAGAACGACGCTTTCTGGAGCACCCTTTCACTCCGCGAGCCCTGGAACTGTTTCGGTTGTGGGCACAGGTGAAACCGGAATTGTCAGAGATGGTTGTCAACTGGACTGAGGCGATTAATAGAACCGCTCCAGAACAGCAGCCTACGGAAAGGAAAAAGCGACCCAGGCGTCGGCGTCGGCCCAGAAAGCCTCATCAAGGGGCGGGTAGTCACCCGAAAGGGCAGCAGAGACAGTAGAAACAAACAGGGCGTTACGGAAAACCGTAACGCCCTGAATTATTATGGCGGAGGGGCGGGGATTCGAACCCCGGGTGGCTTGCGCCACAACAGATTTCGAATCTGTCACCTTCGGCCGCTCGGACACCCCTCCGTGGGTATCTTGTGTGGGACACTCTTTATAATGGTTTTTGTTGCTTTTTGCCAGCCCTAAGTTCCCTGAAAAAACCGCTCAGCATTTCGCTGCATTCTGCGCCGAGCACACCTTCAGTCACTTCAACCTTGTGATTAAATCTTTCATCCCGGGAAAAATCATAGATCGAGCCGACAGCACCGGCGCGCGGATCGCGGCAGGCGTAGACCAGACGCGGGATGCGGGCCAGGATGATTGCGCCCATGCACATCACGCAGGGTTCCAGAGTCACGTACAGGGTGGTATCGAGCAGTCGCCAGTGCCCGATCTGCTCGGCAGCTTCGCGGATCGCCACCATTTCTGCGTGGCTGGTGGGGTCGTTACTGGTTTCGCGCAGGTTCAAACCACGACCGATGATCTTGTCGTCATGAACAATCACCGCGCCGATCGGCACTTCACCTTTTGATTTGGCGATTCTGGCTTCAGCGAGAGCCGCCTGCATGTAGGTCTGATCCTGTTCCATTGTTATCCGTGGGAGATTACTCCCAACTTTCCCTTCTTGAGACCGAAGTATGCCCCAGCTTGGCAATCAGAAGTTCGGTCAGCTTTTCGGTGACATCGATTCGTTGGTTGCCCTCGACCAGATCTTTCAGTCGGGTCATCTGCAATCCCTGATATCCACATGGATTAATCCGTAAAAAAGGTTCAAGCTCCAGATCGAGATTAAGAGATAAACCATGAAAGCTGCAACCCCTTTGGACCCGGAAACCGAGAGACGCGATCTTGGCATCTTCGACATAGACACCGGGTGCGTTCGCCCGGGTTTCGGCTTTGACACCACAGTCAGCAAGGGCAGAAATAATCGATTGTTCGGTGAGTGTTACCAG